>NZ_JBEZDW010000002.1:0-70378 GCF_040802045.1 Microbispora sp. NPDC049125
ATCGGTCAACTCGATCGGTACCGCGGACGGGCCCGGATTCCCCATACGCATCAGGATAAGTATTTATCCGACGAATTTCAGGCGTATGGCACTAGCGCCACTATGAGCGCGTTGATGAGGTTGGATTTGCCCGATTGGGTGGCGCCGGCGTTCATCCAGTGCGGGATCAGCCGGAAGTCCATGCGCCAGGCGGCGCCGGTCTCCAGGACCCCGACGACCGGCCGGAGCAGGTCCTCTGCCCGCCACCCTTCCCGTGGCTCAGCGGGTGGGGCGGCGGGCGCGACGTGCGCTAAAGGGTCGCGGTTGATCCCTTGGATGGTGACGCGTCCGGGCCGGGAGCCGACCACGCGGACCGCCTCGATCCGCCAGGCGTGCGCGAGCCGTTCGCACACCTTGGCGTAGTCGTCGGGCACCTGCCCGTCGAGCAGGTGGAAGGTGATGCGGAAGCCGTGCCGGACCGGGCGGGGCAGGCCCATCCACGGTTTGGTGTCGACGGCGACCCGCTGGAAGCGCCGCTTGACCCGTACGACGCCGGTCGAGGCGACCAGGCCGGGAACGGTGGTGAACCACCAGCGGTGCCGCTTCTTGGTCAGGCCGCAACCGGACGCGACGTGCCGCCAGGACCAGCGCAGCCACACGGCCTTGCGGGGGAAGACGAACAGGTACCAGTACGAGACCGGGGCCCAGCGCCGCCAGGCGATGAGCGTGAACAGGGCGGCCAGGGTCCACAGCAGGGGGCGGGGAAGGTCGGTCATCGGTCCGCTCCCGTCCGGTGCGCGGCGGCCGGGGCGAGGGACTGGGCGCGGTAGGAGATGCCCCACCGGTCGCCCTGCTCCCAGACGTAGCCGACCAGGCCGATCGGGATCACCTGCTCGCCGGGGGAGATGGCCGGTTCGGGGGTGATGGCGACCTTGACCAGCTCCATGCGGCTCTGCTCGTCCTCGATGAGCAGCGTGACTTCGTACATGGTGTTGCCGTCGCGGTCGCGCTTGATCTCGCCGGTCTCCTTGTTGACCAGGCGGGGGCGGGCGGCCTTGGCGCAGATGATGTGCAGCTTGGAGACGTCGACGGGGATGGGGATGGTGCGCATGATCGTTCCTTTCAGTTCATGAGCTTCTTAGAACTCATGGTGTACTTAGCATTCCATGTTGTCAAGGACTGCTTGGAACTCTTGGTTGGCGTGGGCGCCGTGCTGTGGTGAACTGGAGGCAAAGAGAGGGGGCCGGGATGATCGAGAGAACCGGGCGTCCTGCCTACATGCAGATCGCCGACGAGCTACGCGGGCAGATCCGGAATGGATCGCTGCCGCCGGGTGCCGCGCTGCCCTCGATCAACCAGCTCTGCGAGCGCTACGAGGTGTCCTCCAGCGTCATCAAGGCGGCGATCAGTGTCCTTCGTACCGAAGGGCTGATCATCGGCCAGCAGGGCAAAGGCGTGTACGTCCGGGAACAGGACGCCGACGGCCCGGCTGAGACGGGCGGCACCGCCGTCCTGGAGCAGCTTGCCGAGATGCGCGCGGTGCTCAAGGACCTGGGGGACCGGATCGCCGATCTTGAATCTGCTGTCTACCCAGAGTCGAAGCGATCTGGTGGACGCGGCAAGTGATCTCTTCGAGCTCGGCGCGGATCGACTGAAGCTCGGCGATGACCCGCCGGGTGGTCTCGTCGCTGGCGTTCACGGTGTCTCCCTGGTGAGTTACGGTCCGGGTTTCCCCTCGTGCTGATGCCGTTAGTTCACCGTGAGCGCGGGCTTTTCTGTATCACGCACTCTTAACTAAGCTTCTTCACGCCGTCTCATCAGCGGTTTACACGTACGTTTTCACATGCACCACCGCACGCCCCACCCGAAAGAGTGACCGTGAAGGGATGCAATGAAGGCGACCCAGCGCACCGGCTGGACCCCCTCCCGTCTGCGGGAACACCGCGAGGCGCACGGCCTGACCCTGGAGGCCGCCGGCGACCGGCTCCGGGAGGCCGCCGGCCGGCACGGCCTGGCGGTGCCCGCGGCGAACTTCCAGACGTTATGGGGACATGAGAACGGCTCGATATATCCCGGGCCGCATTACCGGCGCGCCTACTGCCTCATGTACCAGGCCACCGAACCGCAGTTGGGATTCCGGCCGCCCCTACCCGGCGAAACGGAGAAAGCGGAAATTATGATTTCCGATTTGCCCGCTCCCACCGACCCGGCAGCCGACAACGCCGCCGCCCAAGTCATCGAAGAGACATTGGCCAAAGCGTCGGTCGGCGGCCTCCAGCCCGGCAACCCCCAAGAGATCGCCCTGCGCAACCGCATCGTGGACGCCTGGCGCCGCCGGCACGGCGGCGGCAGCCCCAAGCCCATCCTCACCCTCGTCGGCGGCTACGCCGGATCGGGCAAGACCGAGTTCTCCCGCTTCCTGTCCGACATCACCGGCTGGGCGTTCCTGGACAAGGACTCCATCACCCGGGCCATCGCCGAACGGCTCCTGGTCTCCCTCGGTGGCGACCCCAACGATCGGCACAGCGACCTGTACCTGACCGAGGTCCGCCCGCTGGAGTACCGGTGCCTGATGGAGACCGCGTGGGACAACCTCAACGTCGGCACCTCCGCCATCTTGTCCGCGCCATTCATCACCGAGTTGAACGACGAGGCGTGGTTCAAGCGCCTGGAGAACAAGTGCGCGGCCAAGGGCATCGACGTCGCCGCGATCTGGGTCCGCTGCGACGCCGAGTCCATGCGCGAGTACATCGAATTCCGCGCCGCCGCCCGCGACGCCTGGAAGCTCACCAACTGGGAGACCTACATCTCCGGTCTCACCACCGACGCCAGCCCGCCCACCGCACACATCACCGTGGACAACCGGTTGGGCTCGGCGATCACCCTTGCCGACCAGACCCGCGAGGCGCTCAAGCGGATCTTGACGTGACCGCACCGCCCATCGGGATTGTCCTGTACGGCCCGCCCGCCGCAGGCAAGAACACCGTGACCGCCGCACTGCACCGGATCGATCCCCGGTTCCGGCTGCTGCCCAAGCTCAAGGCCGGCACCGGCCGCACGGATGGCTATGAGTTCGTCACCGCCGAGCGGCTCGACGAGCTGCGCCGCGCGGGCCGACTGCTGCTGGAGACCCACCGGTACGGCAACGTCTACGCCGTCGACCGCCAGCACATCGAGGACATGACCGACGCCGGAGGCGTGCCGGTCGCGCACATGGGCAACATCGCCGACCTGCGCCGCCTCATTGGCCGTACGCCGGATGCCTGGCTGCGCGTGCTGCTGTGGGTGCCGCGCCAGGTCACTGAACGCCGCTCCAAGGAACGCGGGGACGCCGACACCGCCGAGCGGCTCCAGGCGTGGGACGAAACCCTTGTCGACCTCACCGCCCACACCGACGAGGGGTTCTTTCACCTGCGCATCGACACTGACGGGTTGAACGCCGAGGCCGCTGCTCGGGAGATTAGTGAGGCGTTCCGTTCGCTGACGAGGGCCGCCGCTCCTCACACGGTGGACCATCGGGAGGAAATGGGCGCACGCCGTCAGGGATGAGATCAGCGCGCCACCAGGTGCCGCACCCGACGCATGCCGCGCCACTGGGGATGCCGTCGCCAGAGCCGTCCCAGCGCACGTCCAGGTGACTGCAAGTCCCCACCTTCTCCGCTTGCGATGGTGCGTTGAGTGGTGGGGGAGGACCGCCGCCGTCATCGGGCCTGGCCCATGAGGATCTGCGTCCACAGTTGCTCGGC
The DNA here is from genome assembly GCF_040802045.1 of Microbispora sp. NPDC049125. Taxonomy (NCBI): domain Bacteria; kingdom Bacillati; phylum Actinomycetota; class Actinomycetes; order Streptosporangiales; family Streptosporangiaceae; genus Microbispora; species Microbispora sp. NPDC049125. Next base: position 3,726 of record NZ_JBEZDW010000002.1, read on the forward strand.
CTGGGGTGCGCGTGTCCAGTCGCTCTCTTGGACGAGCACGGCGTCGGAGCGATAGAGGCGTCGGACGAACAGCAGTCCGCCGGCCTGGCACAGCTCATAGACGATCGGCTGGCAGTCGCAGGTGTGCCGGCGAACGCGGACACGCTCGGCCCGAGGTAGGGAGTCGCGCCAGTTGATCCGCGTGTAGCCGTCCTGCGGCGAGTTCGAATGAAGGCCCAGGCAACTTGCGAAGAGTTCCAGGACGCCGGGCGGCGTCGACTTGCCGCGCACCGAAGGCGAAGGCAGGGTCACGACGTCTCACCGTCGAAGGGAGAAGGCGTCTGACGCAGTTCGGCGTAGCGCGCGGCGATCCGGCGCGCCGCCGTCTTCACCGCCAGGGCCCGGCAGCCGGTGTAGATCCATCGCCCGGTACGGTCCGACACACGGCCGGTCCACCAGCGATAGCGCCAGCCGTCCGGCCCCCACTCACACCACACGACGAGGTGCAGCCACACCGACAGCAGCGCCACGCCGTCGCCTGCGTGCAGGTCAGCGGCGACGCCGAGCCGTTCCAACTCAGTCCGGAGCTGCTCGGCCGTCACGGTGCCGGGGGAGCGGTGCGCCGTCGCGGGTCTGTTCACCGTTTCACCCCCACGCCGCCGTAGAAGGGCACGTCTCGGTCCCAGGCGTGCACATGGTCATCGGGGCGCCAGCGCCGTACGTTGATCAACCCCGGCGGGACCAGCTCCACCCCGTCGAAGAATCGGGCGATCTCATCGACTGGCCGCAACACGGCCGGGGCGTTTGCCTGGCGGTACTGACGCGCCCCATGCTCCAGTTCCGGGCGATGCTCCACGTGCGACAGCACGAGATACGAGCCGGCCGGAAGCGCGTCGACCAGCGTCCGTACGGCGGGGAAAGCGCCGTGATCGTCGGGGATGAAGTGCAGCACCGCGACCAGCAGTACGGCCACCGGCTGGGACAGGTCGAGCAGCCCGCGCATCTCCGGATGGGTCAAGATGTCATCCGGGTTGCGTACGTCCCCGGCGATCACCCGGGTCTGTGCGTCTTGCGCCAGCAGCGCTCGGGCATGCACCAGCACCATCGGGTCGTTGTCGACGTAGACGACGCGGGAGGCGGGATTGGCACGCTGGGCGACCTCGTGGACATTGTCCTGCGTCGGCAGGCCGGCGCCGATATCGAGGAACTGGCAGATGCCCGCCTCAGCGGCCAGGAAGCGCACCGCGCGACCGAGGAATGCCCGGTTGGCCCGCGCGATCTCCCGCGTCAGCGGCACTCGGCTGATCACTTCATCAGCGCGCTCACGGTCAACCGCGTAATTGTCCTTACCGCCGAGGTAGTAGTCGTACATCCGGGCGACGTTCGCGGTGGTGAAGGGGGAGATCCTCTGGTGAGAGGCGAGGGGGTTCCCAGAGCCGGTCATGCGCTCAGCATAAAAGGCATTGCCTACCCTTGCCTACCCCTGTTCATCGGTACGTGTCGGAACGTCCTCTCACGTGACCTAACGCACCGGTCCTTATCGTCACTCCTGTGATCCATTTCCGGCCCGATCAGCCCAAGTCAGAGCAGGTCCTTGCCGAGATGCGCCGACGTATCAAGGCTGGCGACTACAAGCCGGGCTACCCCATCCCGGGCGAACCGCGCATGGCCGAGGAATTCGGGATCGCACGCCGGACCGCCCGCAAGGTCATCAACGCCCTCATAGAAGAGGGACTCGTCTACACCGTACGCAACATCGGGACCTTCGCCGCCGACCCCAACACCGGTGGCCCGCCGGAGCAGATCTCACCCGAGCCCGAAGTCGAGTAGACCCAGACAAGCAGAGCACCAGGCCAGACCGTCCAGCGGGTGTCGGACCTCGGTTCATGCTTGACGCTCGGCCCCGCCTGCAGCTTTACATGATCACGAGGTGGCTACCGACTCAAGCTCTACGCGGATTGACCATCCTGTCGCCCGCGACACCTCCGCTCATGCCGATGACAGTGCAGTGCCTACCGTCAGAAGCTGACGACCTCACGCGGGTATTGGGACGATCTGATTGCGTCGGTCTGATTGCGCCGGGGGCGGGATGCAACAACTAGGGCTGCATTGTTCGCGGCGCACCGCTACGGTCAATGGTCCGGTCATCGCGAGGACGATGTCATCTGAGGAGCACATGAACGAGCCCTTTGCGCCAGACGATGCCGTTGGGCCCGAGGGTGAGGGGACGCCTGCGTTGGCTGCTGCTCTCCAGGACGCGGGCGCCAAGACTGCGGGGGAGACTGAGCGGGGTTCGAGTACCTACGCGACCGGTGGCGGAGGGGTTTCGTTCGCGCATCGTGTCGCGACGGTCTACCTGGCCAGCGTATTGACCAAGGCCCGGCGGGCCGAGGCATCTGAGCTGCCGGTGCGAAGGGTGTCGTTTCAGACCGGTCCGGCTCACCCCGTTGATGACCTTCTTCTCGAGTGTGGCGACGACGCAGCAGAGGTGACGCTCGCCGTGGCTTGTCGGGCAACGCCGAACTTCGTCCAGAGCGATGACAAGACGGTGAAGCTCGTCAAGTCGTTACTCGCCGAGGTGGAGAAGTTCGACAGCGATTCCCACCAGGTGGCGGTCGCGACCGCCGGTTGGTCCAATCAGTGGGAGCAGCTTGCGACGGTGTGCGACATCGCGCGAGCCAATAATGACCTGAAATCGTTCCAAGCGTCCATGGATGTCGATGACCGCTGGTCCAAGCCAGTGCGTGAGCGGCTCAGTCAATTCCTAAAGATGGTTGATAAGGCTGTCGAAGGCGGCATCTCACCCGAGAAAGCTCTACAGCTGGCATGGCGGCTCCTTGGTCGGCTGCACGTGCTCAGATTCGCTGTTCAGAGTCCGGACGAGGGTGACCGTACTGCGGTGGCGACATCGCTGGACGGTGTCGCCGCGGCACAAGTTGACGGGACCGTGGTCCGGGATCGGATTGAGGTCGAGGCAACCCGTTACGACGCGACCGGCGCCGTGGTGGACCTCAATCTTCTGCGCCGCGACCTTCACGTCGTCTTGGACTCGGCCGCGACCCGGAGGCAGCGCGCGTGGACGGTAATCGCTGAGCACCGAAAGTTGGCCCTTGCCGGTGTGCGGACCACCATCGGTGATGAGTCGTCCGGCGGACCGGTCGAGATCGCGTTCACCGGCCGTCGCGAGCAACTTGCAGAAGCTCTGCGCGCAGCGGGAGCTCGAGGGTCGGCTCTGCTGATATCTGGTGAGTCCGGCATCGGCAAGAGCGCGTTGACGCTGTCAGCCATCGAAAAGCTTGAAGCCGCGGACCCCGCAGGATTCGAGGCGGTGGTGGTGAACTTCCGCAGCTTGCCACAGACAAGCTTGGAGCTTCATGCCGTGCTCGGGATGTCGATGGCGCAGGTACTCGCGGAACTTTCGGCACCAAGCCGGGTCCTCGTTGTCGACGCTGCTGATGCGGCACTGGAGCGGTCCGCTGGTCTGTTGAGCGACCTGGTGCTGGCCGCGGCTGCCGCGGGTGTCGGGGTCGCCGCGGTCACGTCTGACCAGGCATCCAGCTTCGTACGGGAGCAGCTGGAGCTGGGCTTCGGGAGGCCCATTTCGTCCTTCACGATGAAGCCGCTGGAGGACGAGGACATCTCGGTCGTCTCGGACCACTTCCCGCTTCTGCGTGCAGTCCTGCGGGACCTGCCTGCGAACTCGCTTTTGCGACGGCCCGTTGTGTTGGACCTCTTGGCACGGACCGGGTTGGAACCTGATAGCTCAATGGGCGAGTGGGAGTGCCTGCAGTTGGTGTGGAGCAAGGTTGTACGGGGCGACGGGCGCCCGGGCGTCGGCTCGGCGGAGGCCCGCGAACAGACCTTGCTCGCGGTGGCAGCGTCAACAATGCAACTGCCCGAAAACCGACGACCTGGTGCCGGCATTGACGCTGCAGCGGTCGATGCATTAAGGCGGGACCATCTGCTCGCGCCCGCGAGCCCATATCGAGACCAGCCGGAGTTTGCGCACGACGAAGTCCGGCGGTATGCGACCGCCATTCTTCTAGTCCGCGGCCAGAGCCCGACCGAGTTGCTGGGAGCAGCTGGCGTGCCCCGGTGGGCCCTGTCAGCCGCCACACTCGCATGCAAGGGATTGCTGAAAGCGCCGAGCGCTCGACCCATCCGAGTGTTCGTCCAACTGCTCTCGCAGTTCACGTTGTTCGCGGCAGCGCACGGGCCCAGGTGGGCTGACGTTCCCGTAGAGGCGGTCTTGGAGACGCGGTCCGCGTACGAGTGCCTGAAGGCAGCGTTCGCGAATGAGTCCGTTGGCCTCGTACTCGGTGACGTGGTTCGGGTGGTTCAGCAGAGGCACAAGGTAAACGCGTTGGTCGACCCCGGCATCTCAACCCCAGTCGTGCAGATTCTCCTCGATGAAGAAGCGCCGTGGGACGTGTCAGAGGAGTCGTTCGAGCTGCTCGCGGACTGGTTGCAGGCTCTGTCCTTGGCCGACGTACCGGCGGGAAACGAGCTGCGCATCAGGCTGCGGGGCCGCCTACTTGCCTACTGGGGCTCGTTCCCTCCGCGCGACACCAGCGGTGACGTTCCGCCCAGCTGGATGCCCGAAAGGCGTCGACGTCGGCGCAAGCTGGACTACCACCTCACAAAGGCAGAGTTCGTTGAAACCTTGGCGCTGCTCGGACCGGACATCGACGAAGCCGCCGAAGCGTGTCTTCGGGCAATCGCCGATGACGCACCGGCGTTCCTGGCCCCGGCTGCCGACTCGCCGTTGAGCGCCCGAGCCTTGGCGCAGAAGAACCCGGAGCTGCTAGCGACGTTGATGGAGGCCTACTACATCGACGACGAGCACGGTTGGCACCGCGATGAGGGCGTCCGGGGGCATCAAGGCCGCTGGACCAGCTTTGGACCACCGTTCTTCCAGTACTACTTTGGTGGATTCTGGCAGCTGTTCCAGAGCGCACCCTTGCGCACATCGGTACGGGTGCTGAACAACATCTTGAACAGCGGCGCGCGGGCGCGAGTCGAAACGCCGTCTCGGCTCAACTCAACCGGCGTTTTCGCTAAACCGGTCGCCGAACCAGGCGCAGAATCCGAGGCCGAAACCAACGGCGCAGACGAAGAGGGCGAAGACCAGGGTGCCGTCCTGAACCTCGACGGCACCGCCCGCTTGTACGTCGGCGACAGCCACGTTTGGAGCTGGTACCGGGGCACATCAGCCGGCCCGTACTCGGCAATGAGTGCACTCCAGGCGATGGAACGCCTCGCTGACGGATGGCTGAGCCAGGGTGTGTCGCCGAGGAAGGTCGTCGAGGTACTCCTAAACGGATGCGAGAACCTGGCGGTCCCGGGGATGCTGTTCGGTCTGCTGGTGCGCCACTTAGAGAACGTCGGCAGCGAGCTTGACCCGTTCCTCGCTGAGCCGGTCCTTTGGGAGCTGGAGTTCGGCCGCCGGATGAGTGAGTACTTTGGACTGCGAGCTACAACCGAAGGCCTCGTGAACCTGGAACGTCGCCAGTGGACACCGCGTGAGGTGGCCGCGTGGCTGATGACTCACGGCGGGCAGGAGCGCGCCGAGGTTTTGAAGAAGGTCGCCGAGCAACTCGTCGAGAACGGAGACCGCCTCGGCATCAGCCCCGAGCTGACGAAAAACTGGGCCGCAAGCCTGGACTCCGACCAGTACCGAATCACTCAGCATGGCGATCAGTACTACATCGAGGTCGTTCCGCCACCTGAGATCCAGGCCGCGCAAGAGACGCACGCGGCGTACGAGGAGCTCGTGCAGACCACCATGCGACTGCAGAACCGGTACTGGGGCTCGGCCAAGTACGAAGCCGACTACGTGCCACCCTCCTCAAAGGAGATCGCCGCGGACCTGGCCGCCGGCCGTTCGTTGCTCGAGTCCGATGGAGACCAGATGCCGACCCGACCCATGGACGCGGTAGCCCACGTCGTCCGCGCAGCGGTCGAACGAGCCGCGGCCGGTGACATCGACGCGCTGGGCGGCGAGGGGACCTTCGCGACCGAGTTCGTTCTCGGTGTTGCGTTGTCGTTCCAGGCCGCCAAGGACCAGCGCCACGAGGGTCAGTACTTCGACCTCGGCGCCGACCGGGCCGTGGCCCAGGCCCTGCCGGCGTTCCTCACATCTGCGATGACCGCACCCCTAGAGGCCGCGGGAGGCTCGACCGATGATGTTGCCGAGGCCGGCTTCGCGATGGCAGGCAAAGCGTCCCTGGAGACGCGGCTATACCTGGCGCGCGGATGCGATCTCGTCTGGGCAGCGCCGTGCCACGGCGACCCATGCGTCCACCGGACAGCATTGAACTGGTTGGCTGAGTCCGCTCGTATCGCAGAGATCGGGCCGTGGGACCAACACGCCCAGCGGCGGCCGAACGTCCAGATTGTCGGCGACGTCGCCGAACGCCTTCAGGAGTTGGCTGGGGACTCCATCGACATCGCCGTGCTCGACGCAGCCGTACGCGGACTCGGCGCAGCCGCGTCCTCGGACCACTGCTGCACTGACGACGCAGCGACGCTGCTCGCCGCCCTTCTCGACGTCGAGCGACGTGCCATGGTCGAACAGGAAGAGAAGGGCTGGACCGCGGACGACCGTGGGACGCACACCCTCGTCGCCGCACGAGCCCTGCTCGAGGGCTTTGCAAAGAACGGTAACGGCAGGCCGGTGCTCGAACACCTCGATGTCCTTCGCGCGGACGCAGGACTGATGTCGAACTTCCTGCACGGTCTCGCGGCAGTCGGCGCAGAGAACGAACGCCTGGCTGAGGCTGCCCGAGGTGTTTGGCCATTGTTGCTGCGCCACGCCATTGGGTACCTGAGCGACGACCCGAGCCCCTATCAGGACCACCACTGGGGCGACTGGGCCGCCGCTGCCCTCCTGCCGGACCCGCTTCCGTGGACGCAAGGGCTGTACAACGAGGTCATCGGTGCACCCATCGACTGGGTCCGTGCTGAAGACCTCGTCGGGCTGATCGACGACTGGTCACCCGCCGCCCACGGACAGGTCAAATGCGTCGACGGGCTCATCGGCATCCTGCGGAAGCTCTCGGTGGAGGTGCAGGTCACTCGCGGCCTGCGCTGGGTGTCCGACCTGTGCATTCAAGACGGCCGGGTCACAGTCAAGCAGTCGCGGCTGTCGAACAACTGGCTCAAGGAGGTTCGCAGTACGGCGGAGGAACTCGGCCATCTGAACGAGTGGCAGATGCTTGTCGATTCCTTGGTCGTCGCCGGGAACGAAGGACTGGCGCCGCACAGCAGGTGACGTCTCAAGGCCCCTAACCAAACTTTCCTGAGAACTTCCGGATCCGCCGCGATCCGCGCGGCTCTGCCGATGGTCGGACGTCTGCCTGCGGTTATATCTGCGCTGTTCTCGGTTCTCCTGACCCGCGCGGCTACTGGACATCAGACCGACTTGGCGCGCGAAGCGCGTTGGGTGGGCGGCACTCCCCTAGCGCGATGGGATTACGGAAATCCGGCGAGCCGTGCGCGGGGCGTGTGCAGACTGAGTGCATCGTCAGACGGACGGAGGTCGAAGCGATGGCAACGACATCAGCAACACTCCCCGAAGGCGTCATCGAGGTCGACGGGATGCTCTGGAAGCCGAAGCCCGGCGCGACCGCCACGGCCAAGAAGTTCATAACGGCGCGGACGCGCTTCGTTGAGATCAACTGCGAAGGCAGATGGAACCCGTGGGTAATCGACGAGCGCCGGGCCGAACTCGATGAGGCGATCGCCATCATGGGTCAGTGGACACGAGCCGAACCCGGACACCGCCGGCTGACGACGAAGCAGCTGGAAGCACGCTGGGAGCGCGAGGACCGCAAGCTGAAACGAGAACGCGCCGCTGCCGACAAACAGCGCGAGGCCCGCAAGCAGCACTACGACCCGCAACGGGCGCAGGCACGGCTGTCGCTCATCGAGAACCAGTCCATCCTTGACCACCTGCAAACGGAGCTGGCTGCGTTCCGGGACGGCTCGCGCTACCCGGGCATGGAGCCGGTCAAGCGCCAGAAGGAGATGGCCGAGCTTGAGACCAAAATCGAGCGTGTCCAGAAGTTCGTGAAGCACCTTGAGGCCGAAGTGGGTGACCCGGAGGAGGTCCTCGATAAGAACGGCTGGTTGCCCGGGGAGCGGCGCGAGGCCTTGCTCTTTCAGTACAAGTACGACCGGGAGTTCGCGGTTCGGGACCTGCGGAAGCAGCTTGCCGAACTGCAGTCCACCTACAAAGCCTCGAAGGACCGAAAAGAGCGCTCAGACCTGCGCTTCAAGATCAGCATGGCCCAGCACAAGCTCGACGATCTGCTGGCAGTTCCCGAGCTTGCCGCCAAGCAGATGTGCAGCGAGTGCGCCACGCCGATGTTCAAGCACGGTTGGGTGACACCACCGTATGACGGCCCGTGTCCGGCTTGGCCAGGGTGGGCGAAGCGGATACAACGGGTGCGGGAGATGCTCAAAGCTGCTGGCGAGGCGAGCAAGGGGCGCAAGAAGCCATCAGCGTCGCCGCCCCCTAAGCCGGAACCGCTGGCCGTCATCCCGTCGGGGTTGCCGATTGCGGAGATCACGGCGCGCCTGACCGAGCTGCACAAGCAGTTCCCTGATGCCGAGGTGCGGCGCGGACGGGCGAACCGATGGGAGCTGTGGCCAGCGAAGAGCTAAACCGCGATCTTGAAGCCTGTCTGAAGGCCATCCACCGCCCTCGTGCCGATGAGCGTGCGCCACCCCGTCTCGGATTTGGGAACCCAAAGAGGTACCTCGCGTTTGCGGCTTGCGGTCATCAGAGTGCTCCGGATCCTGTCGCAAGGCCATGACGGAGTGCCCGGATCTGCCGCAAGTCGCACACCCGGCACGCCTACTGGTTGATCGGGACAACCATCAACCGAGGCTGCAGTGTCAAGCATCAGCCGAAGCAGGACACGCCATCCAGCCGGTGCCGGATGAGGACTTTCTCTACGTCTTTGAAGCGGCCCGCCTACGGCGGCCCGCGTCGCGCGCTGGTCGGCCAGCCGGCCGGGCTGCGGCTCTTCGGCCGGTCCCGGCCGGCGCCGCCCGCGCGCTCCAAGCCACCAAGGCGGAACGTCGGACGGTCCAAGCCCACCACCGCGGCCAGCATGACTACCAGGGCGACACAGTCCAGCGCGCCGAGGCACTTAGACGGAAGAGCCGCAAGGGGCTCCGCCCCCTGCGCCCCCGGCCCTCCTCGGAGATGGGGCGGAAAAGGGTGCGGGTGAGGGGCGGTCACCTCCTCGTCGGCCACCCCGGAGGGATGCCAGACCGGCCGCCCAAGGTCAAGCCGTCGAGTGCGGGCAGGGCAACCAGCAGGCGAGGAAAGTCGCCGGGAGGCATGTACACGCGAACGACGGCTTGACCCCAGGCGTCCGGCCCGGCATGGCTGCGCCTGCCCGACGAGGAGATGACCACCTGGTGGCCGCTGTTGAAGCGGCGAGACGCTGGCTCCCTCGAAGCCAGCGGTGGGTTCGACCTTGCATCATCTTCGCTTTGACAACAAGCCCACCATGGGTGCGGTCACCAGCCACAGGCCGCTGAGCTGTACGGCTCACGCCCAATGCCGTCAAGGCCTAGCGATGACCTCCACGCTTCGACGTAATGCCGATCTTGTGGGAGTACCAGAAACCTTCGCTGTCTGGTTGACACCCGAGTACGGTTAGCGGTGTCCCCCTGCTTGTGGAAGATCAGGAGTTTGGTATGGCGTACGAATACAGCAAAGACCCGAAGGGGCCTGGCTGGGAGGAGAAAGGGCAGAAAACTACGTCGGAGCGACCTCCACCGCCGAAGGACTCGCCCCCGCCGTCTCGTGTTCCGAAGACGGAGAAGGAGAAATAGCGTTAGGAAGATCGCGTTGACGGATGCTCACATAGGTGACAAACAACGTGACAATTCGGCGAGCTGAGATACAGGCGACACTGGCAGGATAGTCAACGGGCTCCGCCTCGTTTGGCAGCCTGTGCTTCAGTGGTCCTTCCAGTATGAGATCGCGGTCGGGAGTGTCCTCGGCTGACCTGTTGAAGGAGGTGAGATAGCCCTCAACGGAGGATCCGTCGTCCAGCAGGCATACCACATGCCTATCAAGGCCTGGGTGCCAGATCTCGAACATTTGCCACCAGGCAGAAACTGTCGAGGAGTGCGGTTGCCGGAGGAGCCAACGACCTGCAGCTGCGGCAGCGAGCACCGCGATCAGTAGGAGCCCGACGCCCCAAAGCCCCAGCGAGGCGTAATGAGTCCTGACGTAGGCAGGTCCGTCCCGAATGAGACGTCCAATGTCAGGTGTCCATTCGGCCGCAAGGACGCGCATGAGGGCGAACACGCCCAGCACGGCTAGCTCGGCGATCACGCTGACGAAAGCTATGACGCCCGTCTCTCGGAACGGCGACAGCCGCCGCTCGGTACTCACGCGCTCCCGAACCACCAGATAGGCGAACCCCGGAAGCAGAAGCACGACGAACAGCAGCAGTCCCGTGAAGGTGGTGGGCATTACTGATCACTCCTTGCGACGGGATTGAACACTGACACGCTACATACGCAGCGTCCAGTAAGTGGTGCCGGCCGAGCAACCGCGCCCTCAGCGCCCGGTCTGCCGCTTCGCGATGCATTGACGGCAGACGTCAGATCAGGACAGACACACTGTCCCAGTCCTATGCGGCGATGCTCGACTAAGAGCCGGCCCACCACTCGGACGAAGGGCCGTGCCACCACCGCGGAGCCTTACGTCGGTTGCCCCAAACCTCGACCGCCCGAGATAGCTCAGTCTGCAGAGAATCGGATATGTGGGGAACGCGGTCCTCAAGAACTGACTGACTAAATTGCAGCGCGTGACGATAATGCTCAGGGTATGCCTCCGCTCGATCAACAGCCTGATCGGCAAGTGCCCCCAGTCGCCGATGTAGCGCTTGGCGAGAAACCCCGTAACGTGCCGCGAGAGCGTCCCATGACATGCCGCTATACGTGAATAACGCACATGATAAAGCCTCAACAGTTCGAACTTCTTCGCTGAGATTAGCCATTGGCCAATAGCGAGGATTGTTCGCCGCTGGCGAGCAGGGATCTGCTATCGCATTGAAACTCGAAGAAAGGGACATAGCGAGGCCGGACCGCGCCAGCAGGAGCCGCTCTAGACGCTTGTTCATCATGCCTCCATACCAGCGTATCCCCAGTAGAACGTCAACACTTTGATGACAGTCCTCTGGATCGCCTACGGGACTCTTGACATGGAGGGGCGGCCCCGGTGGAGACGAGAGCCGCCCGAATGTTCATCTAGTCCTACGGAGAAAGATGAGACACCTCGAGCGTACCCTGGACTCGCTGGTTGACCAGGGCCCTGGAGCTGCGGTTTTTGCCACAGCTGCATGGATCTTCATCTGGTTTCCACAGATGGCCAAGTCCGATGCCAGCACGTCTACCCATCTCGTCATGTTTCTCGGCGTCGCAATGATTGCGAAGTTCGCCGCGACGTCCGGTAAGCAGCAGGCCTGCCAGTGCCGAGAAGCGGCTCATAAGCGCCGGAAGTCCGCAGGCAGCAACACCCGTACCGAGTAACGGACTGCGGTTGCTTCCACAGAAGTGGGGATGCCAGACCAGGCGCAGGCCAACAGCCCATTTCCGCTGACGCCTCTCCGTGCTGGTCACGCCGCCGAGCCGCCAGATTCTCCGCGAGTGACCAGCCGAGTGACAACCGCTGCAAGTCTAGGAAACGCCGGCGAACGACCAGGACGGCAAGCGGATGCAAAGCACTAAGTTGAGCACCTCGTAGTCACGTCCGATTGGTGCGCATCGCAGGAGTTAAGGCCCGGTTTCTGATCAACACGGACTGTTGTGTGGTCAAAGCCAGGACGCTTGAAGTCGCGACGTGCAGCGGCTCGCGCTATTCGATCTGGACAACACCGTCATGAACCTGAACGAAGCCTTTGTGGTGTGGGCTGCGGAGTTTGCCGATGAGCATGGCATGGGATGCGAGGCGGTTGACTGGGTGGTCCCGCTGGACCAGGCTGGCTGCCCGCATCGTGACGTGTTTTTCGCCAAGGTTCGCGAGCACCTCGCCTTGTTCGAGTCGGTCGAGGAGTTGTGGAGCCGCTACCGGAAGCGCATGCCGTACCTCGTCCGCTGTCGGCCGGGGGTGACGGAAGGGCTGTCCCGCCTTCGCGTGTCCGGCCGGAAGATGGCCATCGTTACCAACGGGACGGCGGACAAACAGCTTGGCAAGAACCAGCGGATAGGACTGGTCTAGGCCGTCGGCGCTTACGCGCTCTCTGGGATCGAAGGTACCTGTAAGCCCGGGTGTCTGGCAGGCTGGTGGGGGATGGATGGTCGGGGACCACCCCTCAAGGACATCGGCGGGGGACGGGCCGCCGGCCTCCGTAAGGTCTGGGCGACCGGGGGATGTCGCAGCACCAGGAGCACGGGACCGACCATGTTGTCACGGACGTGCTCCAGGCAATGGAGATTCTGCATAGCGAGCGCTAACTCGGGGGGGCGACGCTGCCCACAGGGAGTCCTGTACACAGCGCCGTACAGCAACACCGCCTTACGCACTCACACCCCACCTTCCCGCATCTACCATCCGACCAGGGCGCAAGCTCGCCGACCTGGATACCGCCTCTCACTACGAATCAGGAGATTACGGTTTCGATTACCGCTGGCCATCAGGTCGCCGGCGGTAGGCGCCCGCGCGACAGCCGGTTTGCGGGCATAGGGGGGCGAGGCGCTTGGGTGGTGTCTTCGCTGCGATCTTCATCACCTGGTCGTTTTGGAGAGTTCGCTCACATACTTTTGGTGTCTCGCGAGTGCCGCGGTGCGGAAGATCTCGTTTAGCTGCTTCCGGGTTCGCCCGCGGGTCACCCGTTCGTGACAGTTGGCGCATAGCGCGATCATGGTGTCCGGGTGATCCCGGCCATTTTGAGCGTGCTCTTCGATGTGATGAACCTGCAGCAGTGGCTCCCCTTTGTCACTGACATCCTGCAAGTAGCCGGAATCGGGGCAGGATGGATTCTCGCATCGCGTGCCCGCACGGTTGAGAACGGCGTCACGTGCCCGTGCCAGCCGGATCCGCCGTTCCCCCTGCGTTTCGATCCGGCGGAGGCTGCGTCCAGAGCGCTCAGCCTCCTCTGCGATCTGGCATAGGTCCAGGTACCGATCTGGTGCCTGGGCCGCCATGACTCGGAGCAGTTCCAAGACCGCCGCAGACCGCTTTGCTGCCGATGCGACCGGAGCTGGGTGCTCGCACAGCGAGTAGCGGCGCTGGTCGGCGTTCCACTGACCGAGGTAGCACGAATAGGCGAGTTGTGCGCACTCGAATATGGATTTACCCAGATCGCCGAGTATGTCAACGTGTTCGATCGCCAGGGCGCCGTCTTCGAGGCAGTCACCCCCGCGGTCGTACTCGAGTTCACAGAAGAGCACACTGTAGGCGCGACTGCGGCCGAAGGACACCACACGGTGGTCGGCAAGTAAAGTTTTGATCTCTCTCCGAAGTTGACGGAAGGTAGGCGCGACCGCTACGGCGTGGGGATCCAGGCCGAGGGCGATCAGTTCCTCGGTGGGAAGATTTCCCCAGGTGGGGCAGACAAGCGTGTCCATCAGCAGCTTGCCCCTGGTAGTGCAGATAGCGATCTCGCACAGCGCCGCTCGCTCGAGTGGGTCAGTCACATCGAAGTTCCCGACGGTGCTCATCTCCAGGATGAGCGTGCGCGGGTCGTTGAGCACCGAGTCCGCCCACCCCGCCGCCTCCCTACGATCCTCGACCTGCTCATCCGGCGAAGGGGGTTGAGTTAAGGGCTGCGCATGCACCTCCGCATACAGGGATGTGCATGGGTAAGTGAAGCCGAACTGGTCACCCGTAAGTGGCCCGACGATCTCGTACCACCACTCCTGCTCCCTCTCCCAGTCGAATCTCCCGCGCCGTCCACGTAAAGCGGCCCAGTTGATGGGCACAGGTGCCCCGTCCAGCAACGCCGGTCCGATCTGCAGTGCGTCTGGCCGGAGTGCGTTCCGTGGGCGCAGACCCCGCTGGGCGAGCTGGGCTGTAGTAGCTAGACCAAGGGGAGTCATAGGCCAGCGGTCGAAGCCGGATCCTTTCCCCGGGTTGTCTGGCCAGGTGTCGATGCCCCCGCCGTAGATCGGAATGTCGAATCCCGCGGGTATCCCCCACTCAACCAGGCGCATCAGTGTCGGACTCCCTTAGAGCAAGAGTCCACCCGACCGCAGGTTGCTGCGGGAACGAGGACATAGGCGCGGACGCACGAAAATCGAGGTTCATCTGCTCACTATCTATGAAGAGTCGAGGGCGCCGGACACTCCAAAATGCAGGACGAAAGTGATCATTTACGGAATCGTGTGGAGTGATGCCATTCGAAATAGTGCTCGTTGTTTTCCGAAAACGTGAGGCATGGCCGTCCGGCGAGACGCGCAAGGCGATCCGCAAGTAATCCGACAGCCTCTGAGTCGGCGACCACAACCCGCCCGTCCTTGTTGACGGATATGTAGCCGGTTTCAAAGAGCGCGTCACATCCAAACTGACACGCAGGCATCGCAACGTTAGCCAGGTCCCGACGCTCCTCGTCGCTGCAGAGGCTTCGCATCTTGATGTGTGCGGCAACCAGGAAGCGGACGGGATACATCTCACCACAGATAGCGCACGCTGCGGCCTTGGCTGAGCCGAATAGAAGCCGGCGTAAGATGGACTGTTCGCCGCGCTGTGCTGTAGTTACCGGTCGGCTTAGATCACCTTCATAGCTGAAGGTCTCTCTATGTTCGGCCGACGCATCAGCTGCATCAAGAGGACGCACGGCGATGATGGGTGGTGTTCCGCCTAGTGACGCAACTTCCGGAAGAGTGAGCAGCACTGCTCCAATGAAAGCACTGCGGTAACCGATCTTGTCGGGATTAATTACCACGCGGCCTTCAGTGCGGAGAGTTTCAAGCGCAGCTTCCACGTCAGCAATCGGCACCTGCTGCCCGCTTGGGGAGCGGTCCGTCGCGACGAGCACGTGTGGAGGTTTTACGTCGAGGATTCGATTATGCCGTCCTTGAAGTGTCAAAATGTCTTGACCAAGTAGCCGTCGTAGCAGCTCCGTAGCGCTGTCGCTCGCCTCAGCAGGTAGTGCGATGGGACTAACGGGAAACCGGGTAGCAAACCGGTTCATGAATTGCACGGCGAAGGAGTCGTCTACGGGAAACAAGTACCCTTGTTTGACGCCACCGTCATTCTTGAAGGGCCCGTTTGGCGAATGGCCGGTACGCCATGCCTCGGGGATTTCCCTTAATGTGGCTGGCTCCGATGCTTCCCGGTAGGAGGCACGTATGAGTCTCCCATCCTCATCCCAGAGGCCATCCGGTAACTCGTGAGGGCGACGAGAAGGAACGGCCGCGGCCGTCACCAGGCTAAGCGCGGTCACTCGAGATGCGTAATGAATAATAGTGTCACCTAGACTTACCGCAGTCATGGTCTCCCAGTGTGACTGACGTCTCCCCGCTCGGTCCCGGATAGGCGCCCAGAGAATCCCCGCTTCCAACTCCTGCCGAAACGAACGCTGCTGGTTCACCCACCAATACGCCATACGTCGATTCCCTTCTCAATCCTAGGTGTCCAAACTACCGGGAGGAGTTCTGTCGCCCTCTGATAGGCGAGCTTGAGGGTGGAATGCCGAACGACGGTAGTTGCGCCTGTTTGGGCCATGAGTATTTCGCGCAGCGGATGACGTGATTCGATGAGGTCGTTGTTACGCTGTTCGAGCCAGGGCATCCAGGTCTCGTGCGGTGGTCGACCCCCCTTCGCCTGGTTACAGGGCTCGCATGACAGAACCAGATTCCAGATGGCATCGACGTCGGGTCCGACCCAATGGCGGGTGCGCAGCCTGTAGGGCAACACGTGTTCAACGATGGGCCTGGTTTTCGTGCCCTGCGCGATGGCCCGATTGCAGTAGGCACAGCGGCCGTCTTGGTATCCGTTGAGGACGACAACAACGCCAGTGACGCTCTTGCGCCGCTGCTTGGTCTGAAGTACCAGGCATTCCGTGTCACGGTCGTAGACCAGCGCGGGGGCGAGTACTGCGTCGGATATGCCGGTCGCCCACGCCGTCTCCACCAGCCGCCAGCGCGCAGCGATTTCGGCGTCAAGGTCCTGGGCGTGTACCGATCGGGCGAGTTCGAGGAGTTCATCGCGCAGCACCAGGCCTGGAGCGGCGGACTTCTTGCGCCGGTCTTCGTAGTAGCGCACCGGTGCCTGGTCCCCACCGAGCTGGGGGAATGCGTCGATGACGTTGTTGAAGCCGAACTGGACGGTGCGCCTGTGCAGCGCGTCACGGTCAAGTTCGCCGGCGTTGAACGCGCGGCAGGCGTCCAGGAACTTGCTGCGGGGCGCGGTGCCCTGCCGGGGTTGGCGCTGAAGGGCCTGACAGAGCAGTTCCGCGTACCGCGGCGCCAGCTCATCGAGCGCGACATGGTCACGGCCGGAGGCGGCGACATCTAGCAGTGTCGCCCCAAAGGCGAACTTGTAGGTGGCCGAGTTGGCGCCGTACAACACGATGGCACGCCATACGCTCTCACCAGTAACCACGCCGCGTCGGTAATCCACACGCGCAGTATGCGCCAGGAGGGCGACATTTGAGCCAGGAACAGAAGATCATCTACGGCAAGCTGGTTCGTAATCGGATCCCGGAGATTATCGAGGCCGACGGCCGGACGGCCAAGGTGCGCGTCCTTGGTGAGTCGGAGCTGGTCCCCGCACTGATGGCGAAGCTTATCGAAGAGGCTGAAGAGCTGCGCGAAGCCGAGCCCGCTGATCGCCTTGGGGAACTGGCTGACATCTCCGAGGTCCTTGCGGCCCTCGTCACGACACTCGGATTCTCCGACGAGCAGGTCCAGGAGGCGGTATGCCACAAGCGGGCCAAGCGGGGCAGCTTCAGCCGCCGACTGTGGCTTGAAGAGGTGCTATCAACTCCGTGAGTCGTGTCAATGGTCAACAGACAGGGTTGGCTGAAGTCCAGAGGAAGTACGTGGCAGCCGTGCCGCCCGCGTGGCCTAGGTGTGCGCTGCCGTTGGACATGGTTGATGGGTGGCTGCCTGGTGCTTAACGACATCGTGCAGAAGGTGGGTGCTGCGCTGAGCGTGGCAGCTGAGGTGGGGGGATGGCTCGTCCACGTTGAACAGAGCGCGGGACACTAGCCCAGGGATCGCTTTGCGAAAGGCCGCTCACGCGCTGGGCCTCCGTTGTCGAGTTTCAGCGCGCCCCTTACCCTCGTTGCGACGAACAGCCGACATGGTCTTCACCAGGGCGAAAGTTGCTGTCTTCGTTGATGGCTGCTTCTGGCATCGCTGCCCGTTGCATTACTCCGCGGCGGCCACCAATCCCGAGTACTGGGTCGAGAAGGTCAGGCGCACCTGTGAGCGTGACGTGGAGACCAACAGACTGCTTACTTTGGCGGGTTGGCTGTCGATACGTGTTTGGGAGCACGAGGACGCTCGAGAGGCCGCGGCGAAGGTCGCCCGAGAGGTGACCAACCGGAGATCACAAGGTTTGGCCGCGACTACACGTCGTCGGAATGAGTAGTTAACTGACTTCGTCACGATCTCCCTCGGAGGCTTTGTGCTGCTCGTAGGATGCAAGCTGTGCAGCGGCTCGCGCTCTTTGACTTGGACAACACCCTCGTCAACCTGGACGAAGCTTTCCAGGTGTGGGCTGCGGAGTTCGC
The DNA here is from genome assembly GCF_040802045.1 of Microbispora sp. NPDC049125. Classification (NCBI taxonomy): domain Bacteria; kingdom Bacillati; phylum Actinomycetota; class Actinomycetes; order Streptosporangiales; family Streptosporangiaceae; genus Microbispora; species Microbispora sp. NPDC049125. The sequence goes on from NZ_JBEZDW010000002.1 coordinate 21,416, forward strand.
AGACGATCGCGGTCTTGACTTCGAGGCTGTTGAATGGTTGATTGCGCTGGACCGGGCCGGCTACCCGCATCGAGAGGTGTTCTTCGCTCAGGTTCGCGAGCACTTCGACCTTTCCGAGTCGGTCGAGGAGCTGTGGGGCCGCTACCGGAAGCGCATGCCGTACCTCGTCCGCTGCCGACATGAGGTCATGGACGGGTTAGCGCGACTGCGCGCGTCCGGTTGGAAGGTGGCGATCGTCACCAATGGGACCGCAGACAACCAGCTTGGAAAGATCCAGCGGACGGGGTTGGCTAACACCGTCGACGCCTATGCGCTCTCTGGTGTAGATGGGCTGCGCAAGCCAGACCGCGGACTGTTCGAGATCGCCGCCCAGCGATGCGGTGCGAATCTTGACGCTGGAGGCTGGATGATCGGCGACGACCTAGTCGCCGACATCGCTGGGGGACGCGCGGTCGGGCTTCATACGATTTGGATCGACCGAGGCGCACGGCCCGACCATTGGCAAGACGCTGACCACGTTGTTACTGATGTGCTCCAGGCGATGGAGATCCTGCACGGTGAGGCTTCATGAATGCCTGATCTCGTCAAGCCCGGGCGTTCTTTAGGAGGCATCTGGCTCAGATGCTTTTCCAGTACTGGGAGGTGCCAGGACGAAGTGACGCCTTGCAGGAAGCCCGAAGTTCGCGCCAGCCCGACCCACCTGCCACCGTCCAGGGGCGATTTCGACGAACATCGGGTAAGCACGCAGCAGCCGCTCAAGTCCCGCCATCTGTTGTGTCCGACCGCGGGTGCGCCGCCAGCCCAGAGACTCCAGCACTTGGGAACGGGTAACCGGCTCCGGTGCACAGGCGATGACTCTGGCTACCTGATGCAGTGCAGTGGAGCCAGTCGTGCCGCGCTCGGCGCTCACCCAGATTGCCTCTCCTTCACGGTGGCCTCTCGCCACTACCTCCAATGCGGCCGCCAAATCGGTTGCGAGCCGGCGCAGCGCCAAGATCCCACTATGGCCAGCAGACGGATGGTGCCGGCGGTAAAGGACCATGGCGCCAACCACGGTGGCTAGGCCCAGCGCGGCCGTTGCCGGTGAAGTCCGCGTCAATCGCACAAGTTGGCCCGCGGCCCAGGCGCTTCCTTGTAGGGAGACACCGAGAAGCGTGACGGAGCCATCCGCCAGCGTTTCCGCTGTTCTGACGTGGCCAACCGCAGCCCGCACCTGCCTCCACTCCAGATGGGCGAGTCCACTACGGAGCAGGTCACGGTCGGAAGCAATCAGGGCGACCGGTGCCAGTACGCCAGCCAAGACCAATGCTCCGACGTCAGAATTGTCCTCACGTGCCAGGACTTCAGCCGGCGGTGTCATAGGCAAGTAGGTCGTAGGTACGACGTACAGCAGCGGCACATAATCCGACCACCACAAACCTTCAGCCGCAGCCAGATTGAAATCTCCTCCTTCCCGGTGGCGGTCGCTCAGGACGCGGGGCACCTCAGCCCAGACATAGGCGGGGATGAATCCGCGGATGGTCCCCGAGCGCATGCCCATGACCCACGATGACGGCTGGCCCCTGTGCAGTGCGGCCACTACATCGCTGGTTAGGGCCGAAGTGTCGAAGATGGCCAAACGCTGTGGAGCCTTCATCAGCAGCGTGCGTCGGCCTCCCTCATAGTCGCCCAAAGTTTTAACCATAGAGCGAGCCTAGGGCGCACGACGGACATCGTTCCATTGGATTGCAACCCCGTCTTTGGCCGGCCTGAATCTACGATCCCACCGGGCGAGGAGCGAACGGTGAGCAGCCTGTCATCCGTGCGATGAGGCGGTCAGCCGTCAACGCCTTGAGGCTGCTGATCGCGGACGTTACGGTCTCCAAGCGGAGTTCTTGAGCGTGCACCGCCCCAAGGGACAAGCCGTATCCATGCCCTTGCTGCGGTTTCCTCGCTCTTAACGTGCGAGGCGGTACGAGATTTATCCAGTTTGTTTCTGGGAAGACGATGGACAGGACGACCATGACGCCGACGAAGTGCACGGCGGCCCGGACTTCGAGCTTAGCCTTACGCAGGGGGTGGCGGAACTTCGCTGAGTTCGGTGCGAGTCGTCGGCAGGACCTTCCCCATGTCCGTCTCCCTCACCCTGAGGAGTATCCCGACGAGTGAGCTTGCTAACGGCGCTGCTAACGACAGCCCTGGACGACCGTGGACAAGTGTGGAATCGCTGAGCCCGGACACCTCTTCTGAGCAGGTGCTCGTGTCGGACGTGGACGCCGGTGGACATCACCAATCTGGCTACGGATCAGAAGGTTGGGGGTTCGAGTCCTCCCGGCCGCGCCAAACGAAAGCCCAGGTCATCAGTCGATGATCTGGGCTTTCTCGTGTTCGCGATCAGTTGCCGGTGTCCAGCTGTGTCCGGCCCTTACCCGCTGACTTCGGGTGATCCTTCCCAATGCCTTCCCCGTGTCAGGACCTTGAGCCAGCAGGAACAGCCGGAGCGCGACATCCTGCGCCGGGCAGCCAAGTACCTCGCCGGGGAGACCAACTGGTGAGTCGCTTCCAGTTCGTCGCCGACCATGCCAGCGCCTTCGGCGTGAAGCGACTGTGTCGGGTCCTTTCCGTTTCCCGCTCAGGGTTCTACCGCTGGCGGGCGGCTGCGGCCGCGCGGGCGGCCCGCGCGGCCGCGGACGCCGAGCTCGCCGCTCGGATCTGTGGCTTGTGGCTGACGAGGTCGGCCGACGAACTCACTTGCATGTCCGCCTCCGCCAGTGACTTAACCCGGGTTTGGCTAGCGCGCCGGGAATTCCGGGCCTCTGAGGCATCTCGGCGGGCCGCTGACTGGTCGTGGTCTCCGCCGCTGCTGGATCGCGGGTGACACTCAGCCAGTAGCTGAGCGTGCTGCGGGCGGCCACAGTGTCCGGATGGTCGGGGCCGAGGAGTCGGAGGCAGTCGCTAAGCAGCTCGCCAAGCGCGGTCGCCGCACCGGCCGGGTCGCCAGCCTCGCCTCGCCAGACCGCGAGACCGTGCCGTGTGGCCAACGTGTCGAGGTGGTCGGGGCCGAGGAGTCGGAAGTAGTCGCTAAGCAGCTCGCCAAGCGCGGTCGCCGCACCGGCCGGGTCGCCAGCCTCGCCTCGCCAGACCGCGAGACCGTGCCGTGTGGCCAACGTGTCGGGGTGGTTGGGGCCGAGTACCCGAAGCACATCCGCGAGGACTTCCGCGATCGCGGTCGCGGCACCGGCAGGGTCGCCAGCCTCGCCTTGCCAGAGCGCGAGGATGTAGCGAGTGGTGAGCGTGTCTGGGTGGTCGGGGCCAAGGATGCGCATCTCGTCCTCGAGTAGCCCTTCGAAAGCCTTCGCGGCGCCAGCCGGGTCGCCAGCCTCGCCCTGCCAGACCGCGAGGTTATACCGGGTGGCGAGGGTCCGTGAATGCTCGGGGCCAAGGATCCGTAGCCGGTCGGCAAGGAGCTGCTGGGTTGCGGTCGCGGCACCGGCAGGGTCGCCGCACTCGCCTCGCCAGTAGGCAAGGGTGCCGCGGGTGCCGAAAGTGTCAGGGTGGTCGGGGCCTAGCACTCGTAGCCGGTCGGCGAGGACCTCCTCCAGAGCGGCTGCGGCGCCGGTCGCATCGCCTGCCTCGCCCTGCCAATACGCCACTAAGAAGCGAATCGTGAGGGTTTCAGGGTGGTCCGGGCCGAGCACCTTCAAAGCCTCGGGGAGCAGTCCTGCGGTTGCCTCGGCCGCACCGGCCGGATCGCCGGCCTCACCACGCCACCATGCGACCTCGCGGCGTGTGGTGAAGATATCGGGGTGGTCGGCGCCCAGGATCCGTAGTTGATCAGCGAGTAGTTGCTCGTTGGCGGCGAAAGCGCCCGCCACATCCCCCGCTTTTCCTCGCCAGCGTGCCAGGTGGCTGCGGGCTGCCAGTGTGGCTGCGTGGTCCGGTCCGAGGCGCTCATGGTTGTGCAGGTGCAACTGGTCCGCCGCGTCGGCAGCGGCGCGGACGAGGCCGGCATCTCCCAGGCTGACGATCATCCGGAATAGGATCGGATGGACGCCATCGGTATTCCAGAGGTACTCGGCCTCCGGACAGCTGGCCAGCGCAGCAGCGTTAGCCCGTAGCAGCGCGCCAAACGTCGAGTCGCGTTCAATGTCGGGCCAGGTCTGTAGCAGAGCGTCTGCCGCGGCGTGGACTGCTCGACCGGCCCGTTGGTGCTGTAGTGACTCTCGGACAACACGCTGTACCAAGGCGTGCACTCGCACGACCGACCCGGCCGTAGCGACGAGGCTGAACCGTCGCAAGTTGGCTAATCCCGCGCGGATATCAGTGTCGTCCAATTCGTCATCGATGCCGGCCGCAGGCTCATCACCCTGCGCCAGAGGATCTGCTGGTTTGGTGCGGTAGTCGCGGGCAGCGGCCGTGTTGAACACCGCATTGGGAATGCCGTTAGGGTCCAGCAGACTCGCGAGTTCCAGCAGTGGCCCAGCCATACCGGTCGGCAGGTTTCTGTCGGCCTGCTCGATCGACATCGACCACGTGGTGGCGACCGTCGCGGCCGGGCTGTCGTCGAAGAGCGCAGTGGCTGTGGGGAACAGCTTGTTAAGCCGGCGTTTGCGGTTGGCGAACTGTTCTCGATAACTCGAGCACGGAAGCTCAAGGTCGATCAGGTGGGCCGCGGCATGACTCAGCGCCAAGGGTAGAAAACCCAGATCAGCGGCGATCCCGTCGATGTCATCCGCCAGTTGCTCGGGGAGCCGCTCGGTGAGGTAAGCGCGGGCCTCGACCTTGGTGAAGACATCGACGTCGATCAACTCGCGGTTGGCCAGCAGCGTGGCGTCCCGCCGCCGGGTGGTCACAATCGTTGTGCCGGTCAGGTGCTCGGGAGGCCACAGCCCCCGCAGGTGCTCCGGGACGGACACATCGTCTAACATGATCGCCCACCGGTGGCAGGTCTCTGCCAGCCAGCCGACAAACCTGACACCGGCCTGTTCGGGATCTTCAGCGCCAACCCCGACGGAAGCGGCCGCAGCCGCATAGCTGGTGATGATCCCGGCCCGAGTCGATGCTGGAACCCACACCAGCAGGTCCACCGCATGGGTGGCCAGCAGGTTCCGCGCGACCGCAGCGGCCAGCTGGGTCTTCCCGACTCCACCCATACCGGAAACGACCCAGGCCGATTGGGGTCCCGCGGTGCGGCCTACCGTTCGATCCGCAGCCAGCGTGGCCTGCGCCGCTCGGGGTTGAAAGCCGAGTGCCCGCTGGGGTATCGAGCCCACCACCCGCACCGCCGACCTGGCCTCCGCCGCGGAGGCGGCCTGGAAATGCTGGATCGTGATGTCCCGGCCAGCATGAACGTGCGACAAGGCTGCAAGACTCGGCGACATGCCCAGAGGATCGGATGCGGCAGGGTCGGGCTGACCTGCCGCGCCTAAGGGAGATCCGCAGCGTGCGCTCCACCGGCCCGAATGCCGCTGATGTCGATGTCACCACCGCTCTTGACGTCGCGCGCGCGAACACCAGTGCCGGTCGACTGGACATCCCTGACCCTAAGCGCACCCTCGGTGATAATCCGTTCTAGATCAACACCAACTGCGGGTGCTGCGCCGGGGTCATGCGCCCGAACCAGCTCGGCCAGCCGATGCGCCGCGGCCAGCAGCTCCGCGTCGGTGTCGGCCTTTGAATCGGTCAATGTTTCCTTCAACGCCTCCCGCTGCGCCTGCGAATCGGGTTTGCGTTCAATAGCAGAAACATCCACCTCGTGACGACGCAACAGTCGCTTCAACACCGAGTAAGCGTCCTTAACCGCCTGCGCCGCAGAATCCTTCAACCCTGCGGCCGCACCCACCGCGACCGAGGAAACGATTAGCGTCACCGGGTCCACGCCGCGGACGCTACCGGCACCCGCCGAGCCAGTCAAGCACACGGCAGCCACCAGCTCACCGAGCGCTTTGCGCACGACCTCAGATCGTGCGGACAACACAAGATTGTCGACTGGGTGTCAATCCCCTGAAAACGTGGAGACGGTCCTATGCCACAGCGGTCCTCATCAGGGCCGTTGAGGTTTGCCTCTTCTCGGTCAGCTGACGCTCGAATGTGATGGGCGGCAGTCCATCGTTGGCGCCGTGCCTCCTCCTTGCGTTGTATAAGTCGGTGATCCAGGTTGCGATCTTCACGCGGGCCTCGGCCCGGCTCCGGAAGCGCTGCCGGTGCACGTACTCGACCTTGAGCGTGCTGTTGAACGCCTCGGCCGCTGCGTTGTCGAGAGCGCATCCCACCCGGCCCATCGACTGCACGATGCCATGCTTGCGACATTCGGCCTGGTAGTGGGCAGCGGTGTATCCGATCCGCGGTCGGAGTGAAAATCACCCCGTCCACATTCCCACCCCTGATGGCCACCGCCACCTGGAGTGAAGCGACCGTCAGTGCCGCGTGGTGCTCGGACATGGCGTAGCCGAGCAGCCGGCGAGAAAACAGATCCTCAACCGTGGCCAGGTACAGCGGCCCTTCATCGGTATCGATCATCGTGCCGTCGCTGACCCACAGCACGTTCGGCGCGACCGCGGTGAACGTGCGGCCGACCAGGTCTGGCGCCGCTCGCCGTCTGCCCTGCCGGGTCAGTGACCGGCGCTTCTTAGGCGGGCGGCCGGCCAGCCCGAGTTCGGCCATCCGCATCGCTCCAGCCCGAAACTCCGGATCAAAACGGTGTCTCGTGGTAGCTGCCACGACCAAACCTCTCCCGGTTCGGTCTCCACGCTAGGAGGGGAAGCTCAGCGGCTCTCTTCTCAGACCCCTGATCAGGTCGTCACTCATCAGGGGTCTTCTGTTTCCGAGCGGCTCACAAGGCGTGTGACCAGGGCATATACCGGACCTATACCAGCACTCCGAATAGTCGCCGGGAGGAGATTCCAACGCGATGGAAGGCTGGATGGTGGACATGGATCCGAGGCGGCTCGTGCGGCGGTTCATGAGGGTGGCGATCGCCGTGGTCATGGTAGCGGGGCTGGGCGTAGCGGTGGCTCCGGGGGCGTCGGCGGCGACATCGGGGTTGTGGGCTACGGCCATCGGCAAGAACGAGGACGGGCGGCTGGAGGTCGTGGCCTTCAACAGCACCGACGTTCTCTATACAAACCACCAGTTGGCCGGCGGCGGGTGGAGCGGCTGGCAGGCGCGGGCGCACATTCCCAATTCGTTCGTGGTCAATGGGCCGATCGTCCGGTCCAACAAGGACGGGCGGATGGAGATCTTCGCGGGGACGGCCGACGGCAGGCTGTACCACATGTGGCAGCTCTCGAAGAACAGCGGCAGCTGGAGCGGGTGGGCGCAGATCGACCAATTTTCGATGATGACGGGGCTTTCGGCGGTCGTCAATTTGGACGGGCGCCTTGAGGTGTTCGTCGCGGACGGCTTTTACGTCTGGTCGGTCTACCAGACCAGTCCGGGAGTTGGCTGGGAGAAGGCCAACCTCGGACATGTGCTCACATGGAACGCGAACGGCCCGGTGGTCGCGGCGCGCAACAGCGACGGGCGGCTGGAGGTATTCGGCGTGGGGTGCGGCATCGCGACGCCGACGAACGAGTGCGGTATTCCGCATATCTATCACAAGTGGCAGAAGGTCGTGGGCGGCGACTGGAGCGGCTGGGAGCCGATGGGCCACTGCAACGACCGGACCGTCACGTCGGTGAACGTCGCCCAGAACAAGGACGGGCGACTCGAATTCTACGAGATCAGGACGACCAGCACCGACTATTTGAAGGGGGATCTCTGCGCAACCTGGCAGCAGCCCGACGGCACGTGGCACGCCTACGAGAACCGGGGTAACGGACGGATCGACACGCAGGCGCCGACGGCGGTGGCCAGCAACGAGGACGGGCGCATCGAGGTCTTCTCCATCAGCGCCGACAATCACGTCCAGCACATGTGGCAGACGGCGGCGAACGGCGGCTGGAGCGGCTGGGCCAACCTCGGCACCAGGGGCGATTTCGGCCGCCTGGGTCTCGCGGCGAACCGCAACGCGGACGGACGGCTCGAGGTGGTCGCCCTCACTTCGAACGGTCAGCCGTACCACAGCTGGCAGAAGACCGCGGGCGGCGACTGGAGCGACTGGGCACCGCTGGAAGCAGCGGACAGCCCGGTGACCTACAACGTGCTGGACTTCTATCTGACCGATGACCAGAACTCCGGTGCGGCGACGCGGCCGGTGTTCCAGTACGGCAACAGTCCGATGGTGCCGATCACGGGTGACTGGGACGGGGATGGCAAGGACACGGTCAGTACCTACGATCCGACCTCGGGGCGGTTCTTCATCAGCAATACGCCGGCGACGGGGGCCGCACAGTACACGTTCGTGTACGGGAACCCGAACGCGGTGCCGTTTGTCGGGGACTGGGACGGTGACGGTAAGGACAACGTGGGTGTGCGGATGGGCTACACGTTCTTCATGCGGACGAGTCCGGTGACCACGGCGACCGAGACCACGCAGTCGGTGGCTTACGGGGATGCGCCGATGGTGCCGCTGGTGGGGGATTGGGACGGGGACGGCAAGGACACCGTGAGCGCCTACGACCCGGGGACGGGACGGTTCCTGCTGAGCAACAATCCGGCGACGGGGGCCGCCCAGTACTCCTTCTTGTACGGGAACGCGAACGCGGTGCCGTTTGTCGGGGACTGGGACGGTGACGGTAAGGACAACGTGGGTGTGCGGATGGGCTACACGTTCTTCATGCGGACCAGTCCGGTGACCACGGCGACCGAGACCACCCATTCGGTGGCCTACGGCGACGCGGGTGACCTGCCGGTGATCGGCGACTGGGACGGCGACGGCAAGGACAGCCAGGGCATCGTCCGCTAGTGCGGTGTCCATGAACGTTCGCCGGGTTGGTTGATCAGGCGACTCGGGTGGCGGGTCGTCCCCAGCGGCGTTGTTTCTCGCTGCGGATGCGGGCGCGTTCGCGTCGCTGGGCGGCCAGGACGTCGGGGTGGCGGGCGTTGGCGTTGCGCCAGTGCAGGTAGGCCTGCAGCTTGCGGGCCAGCACGGTGTGGTTGGGGTGGGTGGAGTTGCTCATCACGAAGCTGCGCAGGGGGCCGAACTGGGTCGCGTCCGAGATGCGGTGTAAAAGTGAACGAGCGTAGGTTGCCGTGCTGAACCGACCAAAGTTCGCACTACGCAAGGACCTACGCTCGTGGCACGCACACTACCGCCCGTTCATGCCATCCGCGCCGAGATCGACGCCCTGTTCACCGAAGGTCGTGACCTGGTCGAGGTCATTGAGGACGTCGCTCGTCTCGGTGCCCGCCTGATCATCCAGACCGCCGTCGAAGCCGAGGTGGACGCTTTCCTCGGCCGCGCCCGCTACCAACGCGCCAACGCTGCCACCAGCGGCGACGAGGCGCACACCGTACGGCCCGGTCACCGCAACGGGCACTGCCCGACCACGATCAAGACCACCACCGGGCCCATCACCATCGCCCGGCCGAAGCTGGCGGCACCACCGAGAAGTTCGCCTCACGCCTGTTCGGCGCCGGCGTGACCCGCACCAACGCCCTGGAGACCCTGGTCATCGCCTCCTTCGTGCGCGGCCTGTCGACGCGTGACGTCGAAGGCGCCCTGGCTGATGCTCTCGGCCTCGAAGCCGCCCTGTCGAAGTCGACCGTCTCGACCATCTGCCAGGCCATCGTCGCCGAGTACGACACCTGGTGCCGGCGGGAACTGTCCGGCGTCGAGCTGGACTACCTATTCCTGGACGCCTCGCACTTCAAGATGCACGACGGCAGCCGGGCCGAGCCCATCCTGGCCGCCTGGGGCATCACTACCGAGGGCAAACCCCTCTTCGTCGGCCTGGCCACCGCCGCGGCCGAGTCCACCGACGCCTGGCACGACTTCCTGTCCGGCCTGGTCGCCCGCGGCCTGCGCTCACCGCTGCTGATCGTCTCCGACGGCGCGCCCGGCCTGATCAGCGCCGCTGAGCAGATCTTCCCCGCCTCACTGCGTCAAAGATGTCTCGTTCATCGCGCCAGGAACGTGCTCTCATCGGCCGCTTCCCCGGCGAGACCAGCTGCGTGTCCCTGGTCTGGGCCGTACTCGACCGCGCCGCCCGCGGCTGGCGCGGCTTCACCATGACCAGCAAGGGCCTGCGCATCCTGCAAGACCTCCGCCGAGCCCTGCTTCACCCGCCCACCCAGCTCCACGCAGAGGCCACCCCCGCTACCGACTCGACGCCCTCGACGGTGGCCGCTTAAGATCAACCCACGGCACCTACCTCGTTGAGCTTTTACACCGCTCCGAGGACGCGACCCGACAGCAGCCCTGGATGACAATGGACGGGTGTAGAACTTCTAAGGCCTGACACCACTTCTGAGCAGGCGTTTATGACAACTCTGGACGACTGTGGACACGCCTGACATTGCTACGGATCAGAAGGTTGGGGGTTCGAGTCCTCCCGGCCGCGCCCAGCTCAAAGGCCCATTCCATCATCGGAATGGGCCTTTTTGATCTCTGTACAGCAGCTTCATACGACAACGGCATCTGATGGCGATCCAAGAGATCTCGACCATCGCGGCCGTGAGGAGTGGGCCGCTGACGCGCGTGGGCTGACGAGAGGTCCACAATTGCTCCCCGCCGAGGTCGACGTAGTCCCACGCGAGCCCGAGCACAATGATCAGCACGCCGCAACGGTCGGACGCTTGGAGTCGGCATCGGTCCCATGCTCGCCAGGTCGTAGACCTTGGGCCACTTCTCGTGGTCACCTAGGCTGCCGTGGTGGTCAACGGCGAGGATCTTGCCTACGAGATGATCTTCTCGCAGGCCGACGACAGTATCGACGAGTTTTGTACCAAGCTGGGGGGCCGGCCCGTCTGGCTGGAGGAACCGCAGTGGCCGCTCTGTTGGCGGCATGAGCGCCCCATGGGGTTCATTGGGCAGTTCCGGTTGCCCGGCCGGCAGATTCGGATGGCCTATCTGTTCATGGACGACGCATCTGAGAGCTCATTTCAGCCGGAGGGTGGTGAGAATGCGCTCATCGTGCAGCCGGGCCGGATACCGTCGTTTCTGGAGACGGCCGATGTCGCCTGTGGTGAAAGCCTCGTCAGCGAGTTGATGGTCGACCTGGAGGAGGTCGAGCAGTCCGAGTCCCTCCGGTGGAGGTCTTACTTGCTGGGCACACCTACTTGGTGGCAGTTCGAGGAGTATCCGAAGGGCGGGCCGTGGACGTTTTTCTTCCAACTCCGCAACGAGACCGACATGTACGGGCCGCTGTTCGCCGGCAGTGGGGTGGGGTACGGCTTTCTCAGCGCCGACGAGCAGGAGGGGCGCTTCCTATGGCAGTGCTAGCCGGTGCCTGTGCCGTGGCGAGGTGGCCAGCTTGTAGGGTCTGGTTCGCCGGCACCTCATGATGATCAAGTTAAAAGTGCTCTGTCCTGGCCCGATGGGATGCCGGGAAGCGTCGGGAGAAGGCGCTGGGGTGACATGTAAACAGCAGGTCAGCGCCCAGGCAGCAGCATCGAGCTTGACCACAACTTAGAAGTGAGTGGGACGTGGCCCGACAGGAACCCTATCGGATCAGCTTGCAACCGGCGTGCCTTCTATGACTACCGAACCGCATCCCCGCCTGGCGGATGTGTTTCCCGACCTCACCGCTGAGATCATCACTCTGCTGGGGGAGCAGGACGAGAACGGCCCTCTAGCCGGCAAGGTTGGGGGCCTGCTGTTCTACGGCGCGTGTACCTGTAGCTCCATGTGTACCAACCTCTTGACGGCCCCGCCGGGTTCCTCAGGTTCCTGGATGGTGCAGTTGAAACGCAACGGTGAAGACGTCATCTTGCTGAGCTTGGACCCCACCGCGACGACGATCACGGACATCGAGGTTCTCGACGGCCGTGACCTCGGCCCGACGAGCCGCCGGCGGAGCGTCTCTGTGTGACGGACTGCGTGACAACGCCGCCGGACGATGGCGGACAACCGTGGACGACAATGAGCGGCCCGGAGAGGTAAGGCGCCAACGCAGGCAGGACGAGGATTGTTTCAGCGTTGCTCGTAATAAATGGCTGCGTTCCCGGCGCCTCAGGGCGCGGCGGGAGCAAACGACGCCGCCAGATGCCCGGAAACGATGAGACGCCATGAGGGACAGAATCGCAGTCAAGGGCCATCCGGCGCCGTCGACACTGGATTCGGCGGCTGTTGCTGGAGAAGTGCTGATACCTCCCTGCACTGGGAAGAGGACGCATGGGGATGTCACCCGACCTCCGATTGGATGAAGCGCATGACCGCTCATGACGTGGCCCGGCTGTTGCCCGATATCCCGATGCTGCGCGATCTGTGCCGGTCCATGGCGGTGCTGGAGGCCGTGCTGAGCCCGGAATGGTCCAGCCGCTACCACTCCTTCGACGCGGATTGGAGCCCGGGGGAGCAGATGGCCTCCATGCGTAACGGCTCCGGAGATGAGCACTCCATCATCTTCTCGATCATCTTCTCGGCGGCGGGTGCCTACATCCGCGGCTTCGATCACGAGGCGGTGATGAGCCCGTACGGCAACGGTGGGCCGTGGCCAGGGGTGCTCGACTCGGTTCCCGAGGTCTTCCGCCACTGCATGGCCGAGCCCGCGTTCTGCGACGAGGACGGCATGCCGGTCGTGACCGCCTGCCTGTGGCGCCAGACCGGTGACGACCGCTGGCGAGTGGGCGAGATCGACTATCCGGACGGCGGGGCTTCGCTACCCGCAGTTGCCAAAGGTCTTGCGGCCACCGGTCGCCTCGGCGAAGTCCAGCCGGGTGTCTCGGGTGCTGCCCCAATACGAGACGCACTTGCCGCGCGCCTTCACCTTGACCGGCCCGGCGTAGTACTTGAACTTGCCCGCGTCGGTCTTCGGCTTGCTGCCCTTCACCGTCAGGGTGGCGGTGGTGTAGGTGGCGGTCCGGTAGAAGGCGGTCTTGATGCTGACCACGCAGTTGTAACCGGTTTTGCGGTTGTACATGAGGTAGACATAGCCGAAGGTGTCACGTCCGGACTTGAGGGGACGGGAGCCGTCCTTCACCCGGGCGAACCCCGCCCCGCAGACGCCCTCGGGAGTGTAAGGGGAGGAGGCCGCGTACGCCGTGTATGCCGGGTTGGCCGCGAGAACGCCGGCGGCCAAGGCCGTCACGGCGACGACCTTCGTAACAGACCTGATCACTTGTCTACCCTCCGATGGTGGACCGGGGCGCATGCCACAGCGGATCACCCATCGATCTTGGCTTATCCCTCTACTTCCCGGCAATGGGCACCGGGAAAGGCCTGGCCGAAAGGCTGGTGCCCCATATCGCGGCGAGAGCCCAGGCGGCCTCGCGCCAGCTCGACGGGCCCCGGGCGCGCCTCGGCATGCGGCTGGCCGGGCGGAGACGCTGAGTTAGGCCACCAGGCCCTCCGGGCCGTGCAGGAACACCTGATCATGACGCATTCGCCGTTGACCGAGGTGCTGCCACCGTGGTCCGACCCCGGTGCATATTGATACCCCTGGCCAAGCGACGTCGGCGGGCAACCACCTCCGACTTCAGCCGTGTCGGCCACCGGCGAGGTGTTGGCCATGGCATGGACGGCGTTCCGCCCGGAAGGGCACCCCGTAGGGATATCAGGGACTAAAGCAGGTGTCTTAGTACGGCAGCGGCACTTGTCAGGTCCGGAGTGAGGGCGGCAGACGCGTGGTTGATCATCGTCTGTCGTGGACAGTCTTGATGATCACGCGTCGGCCGACAGCGTAGCCGCCCCGAGCTGGCGGCCGGTATTAGACGAGGTGACCGCCGCGCCGCGGTGTGCGGGTCGGGTTCGTCACCGGCGATGAGGTCTACGGGGCCGATCCGACGCTGCGCGCCGGGCTGCGCCGGCTGGGCCTGGGCTATGTGCTGGCCATCGCCTGTAACCAGCCGGTGCAGGCCACCCAACCGGTGCGGCTGCGCCCGGACGACATCGCCGCTGGCCTGGGCGAGCTGGCCTGGGAACGACGCTCATGTGGGGCCGGGTCCAAGGGTGAACGCTTCTCCGACTGGGCCTGAGTACACGATCACAGCAGTGATGACGGCGGGGGGCACAGCCTGCTGGTCCGCCGCGCCAGCGACGGCGAACTGGCCTTCTACCGCTGCTGGCCCCCGCGCCCGGTACCGATGGCCACTCTTATCGCCGTGGCCGGTCGGCGGTGGAGCATCGAAGAGGCCTTCCAGGTCGCCAAGACCCACATCGGGCTGGACGACTACCAATGCCGCGCAGGCTCGCAGCCAGCATCGCCCCGGTCACGCCCGCGCCGGCCACCGCCTTCGCTGGTCACTGTGGCGACGACGCCACCAAGCCACCGCCAGACGCAGCCACTACAAACGCCGCGACGCCACCACCAGCACATAGATCACGAGTGCCGCTGCCGTACTAACCGGCGAAAGGCAATAGTTCTGCGCCACGCACCCGGACTCGCTAAGTGGAGCCCCGTCGAGGCCCGAGTGGTACGGGCACGGTTCTGATACGACCGCCGCAGCAGGTTCGACTCCTGCCGACGGGACCATGCCCCTGTAGCTCAATGGATGAACACCCGGCTACGAACCGGGCGGCATGCAGGTTCGACTCCTGTCAGGGGTACGCATTCGGGTCGTGGCGCAGCTGAGTCAACCCGCTTCGTCGGGACCGAACCAGGGTTATCCCTCTGTCGACGACGCCTTATGGCTCGCACAATGATTGCGACGACGATTGCGCCGTCCACGTGCCGGGGACAAACCGGAGGCGTTTCATGGCCGCCAGTGATGACCACCACGCCGCGCCCGATCGGCAGACGGGGCCCTTCGACACACTGACCGCGGCGCTCGGGGGCCTGTTTGTCGGGTACTGCCTGGCCTCCGTGGCCAGGTTCAGCGTCGCCGACGCGCTCGACGACACACCGCGGACGGCCCAGGAGCTGGCCGAAGTTACCGGGGCGAATCCCGAGGCCCTCAGTCGTGTGCTTCGCCTCCTCGCTGCCCATGGCGTCTTCGCGGCCAGCGACGACCGCTTCACCCACACCGGCGCGTCGCGAATGCTCCGTTCCGACCATCCCCAGTCTTGGCGTGACTTCGTGGCAACATTCGGAACCGAACGTACTGCAAAGCAACTGGGTTACTTCGACTACTCACTCCAGACTGGACTCCCGGCCACGAACAAGCTGAATCCGGACGGGTTCTTCGCCATCCTTCAGAGTGATCCCGAGGCGGGCCGGGTCTTCGACGCCGCGATGGTCTCAAAGGCGCGTATCCAGGTCGCGAGTGTCCTGGCCGCCTACGACTTCTCGGACTGCGGAACGATCGCCGACATCGGCGGCGGCCAAGGACACCTACTGCAGGCGGTGGTGGACGCGGCCGAGCGAACCACGGGCATCCTTTTCGACCTGCCCCCGGTGATCGAGCGTGCCGCGGAGATCGCCTCCGATCGGCTCACGCTGCAAGCTGGCGACTTCTTCAAGGACCCGCTGCCGGTCTGCGACACCTACATGCTCATGGACGTGATCCACGACTGGGACGTCGAGCGGGCCACGGCGATCCTGGCCGCCGTACGGAAGGCCGCTCCGCCGCATGCGCGGCTGTTGTTGGTGGAGAGCGTCATCCCCGACGACCCTGGGCCCGACTGGTCTAAAGCCATGGACATCATGATGCTCATCCACACCGGGGGCAGGCAACGCACCCACAGCGAACACGAGTCGCTGTTGCAGACCTGCGGTTTCCGGCTCGAGCGGGTCGTTGCGACGACCTCAGATATGTCGATCCTCGAGGCGGTGTGTGCCTGACTGGGCACTGATTTCGGGTCCGCGTCGAGCGGGATCCTGGCCGATCCCCGGATTGCCGAAAGCCGTGGGGAAGATCAGCCCGTGCTCGGTTCACTCCGCGCCGGCCTGGAGGCGTTCCGCGTTGTGCGCGCTCCTGTGACGCTTGATTGCGTCGACCAGTTCGGGAGTGAGGGACGCCACACGCGTGCAGCGCGTCCGCATGTTCGGATCAGCCGCCACCGACCTCGCATGGGTAGCCGAATGCAAACCGATGCCTGCATCATGCTGTTCAACAACCCCTGGGACACCGCCGCAGGCGTCCTCATCGCCCGCGAAGCCGGAGCCATCGTTCACCGACATCGACGGCACCCCCACACCACCAAGGCCCGAGCCACCATCGCCGCATGTCCCAATTTCCTCGCTGATCTCGTTGAGCTGGTGGCGGGGGCCGAGAAGGAAGCTGGTCGTACGACGTAGCTTCCCAGTGATCGGAGTAGGCCTCAGGTTTCAAAACATCATTGACGCTGTGGGGTTTTGAGGGCCTCTCCAACTCGAGGTCTCGTCTGCGGGAGCTCAAGCATCCGACTCGTCGATCCACTCCACAGTGGCAAAGAGGTTCTCCCGGATGGTGATGAAAGCTGCCTCCAGTAGGGCCGCGTCGCGGGCGGTGGCGACCGTCCGCGGCCAGGGCGCGTGAGAATCAAACTCCCAGTGCAGGGTTTCGTGGCTGGTCCAGTAGGTGCCGCTGTCGCCAGTGGTCCACAGTTGGAAGTACAAGACAGCTTGGTCGTGCTCGGCGAGGTCGTTGATGACCTCTTCCAGCCGTGTCACCGGCCACGCCGCGTCCAGAGTGCTTATCGAGACCCGTAAGGAAGCAGTCAACGGCGGCATCACCGCCCGCCGTGCGCCAAACTCGGTCAACACCCCGCGAAGGGCCACCGCTTCGGAGAAGTCCGGAGGGGTGCCCCGGGTCCGCAGTCGCTGGTAAGCCGCTTGTAGCGCAGGTGCAGCCGTCCGGACATTCAGCTTCGCCAGAGCGAGGGCCGACCATTCGCGCACCGTTTCGTGCTCGCAGTCCAGCAGGTCGATCAGCACCGGTACGGCACGGGGGTCGCCGAGTTGCTCGAAGATCTCGATAGCGGAGAGCTGGCCATATCGATGCAGAAAGGGGACCGCGGACATCAGCGGCTGAATGACGTCGACACCGATCCACATCAGCTTGGCTTTCGCGTCTTCAGCACTCTCGACCGAGTCATGGTCAAGCAGCCCGATGAGACGTGCTATGTCCTCCGTCACGACGACCCAGTATGCCCAGTGACCTTACAGAGGTCACCGTCATTTCAGTTCCTTCTGCTCTTCCCGCCTCACCGCCCTATCACCTCGCAAGGTTGCCGAATTGTTCTTTTAGGGATCAAGGGCGGCGCTCCGCGCCGCCTCGCGGCCCTACGCCCGCTCGCCGGCCGGGCATGCGGCCTGGGGGCCGGTCCCGGCCGACAGCGGCTCGGGCCGCCCGCCGCACAGCCACGGAGCCGAACCGAACGCCGCGCCACATGGAGACCGCGCCGCCGCAGGTACCGGCATCGCACCCAGCGTCACCTGAGTACCTGCACTCAGGAACAGCCGCCGATGCTCGTAGAAGGTGATGACCATGCGACTCCTGCGAGCACTGACCCGCTACGTCTCCCGATATGAACGCGGAACATTCGCCGTGTCGGTCGCCGGCCCCTACGCGCTGATCGTCATCGCCACGACCGTCTACGTCGTCATCTCGACACGCAGGCCAGGCAGCCAAGGCTTGAAACAGTCGTTCTCTTCGCGGTCACCTCGCCGGCATCGGAACTCCTCTTGTTCCTGCCACTCGCCTCACTGCCGGACGACCCACCTGGCCCGCAGATCTTCCTGCTCACGTTCACCGCCGCCGGACTGTTTCAAGCATGGCTCCTCTGGCTGATCGCCCGCGGTCGTAGAAGGAGCAACGCCTCCGGCGGGGGCGCTCCGGCTCCGGGGTGATCGCCAAGGCTTACGCATCGTCTCTGGCCGTAAATGGCTGAGGTAGGAGCCTGATCACCCCGCCCGCCATCGACCCGGGACAAGCCGAGCAGACCAACGCCACCGGGTCGACGGCACACGGGGTGATCAGGTAGGCGAGGTGCGCGGTACGCGAGCAGATCTTCCTCTCCCACGTCGTGCTGTGAGAGGCTGCCGATGATCAAGGCTGGGACGTAGGAGTAGAAGTTGCGCAGGAAGTCACAGCAGGAGCCGCCACCAAGTGACGCTGAGACGGCCGAGTACATGCGCAGGCTGGCCGAGCTCTTCGTTGAGCACACACTTGAGGACGGATACTCCTTCGACTGGGAACCGGCGTTCATCCACCATCTCGACAACTACTGCACCGAGTTCGCGGCCTCCAAGCCATCCTTTGAAATAACCCACAGCGTGATCATGGGCGCGGGGGCGTACCTGGGTGAAATGATCGTTCGAAACAGCGACTGGACGTGGGTGTACTGCACAGTTGAGAACGCGGCCGCTGTAGAGAGCCCTGATGGGCTCCGAGGCTATCCGCACAACAAGGCCGCAAAGCGGATCAACAACGGGACCGAGCATGAACTTGAGGCGTTCTTCACGTACGCCGTCACAGGCGGGGCACCGCATGGGACCACTGCTCGGATCGCCAAGCCATCCTGGTGGCAACGGTTGAGGTCACAAGCGTGATCGTCGTGCCATTAGCGTGCCATTCACCGGGGTGACGAGGGGTCAATCACGGTCACTCCTGACCGGCCCTACGCCCAGGTCATCGGCTCTAACGGCCGTGATCCACACAATTCCCAAGCTGATAGTCAGGCATAGTCGCGCGCTTACTTGATCAGATGAAACTCGGGGTGTTCCAGCCATGCGGCCAGGAACTCCGCATCACCTACATGGGACCAGCCGTGGCTTCCGTAATCATCCGGATAGCTCCACGAGACTTCTTTGATCACGCCTGGTAGAGACGAGACCAACTGCCTTGCCTCAGTGCGGCGCGTCTCGTTCTCAGTGACCAGATCTAAGAGACGACGTCTATACCCGAGTGCGCCATCGAAATCTATGAAGGCGCTGAAACGGCGGGCCATCACAAGGGCGACATAGCCAAGGAGGAGATGGTTGGTGCGGCCAGAGGAACCCGCGAACAACGCGAGCCCTTGAACCGGCGGTGGCGTGAATGCGGAGTAATCCTCGCCACCCATTCCGAAGTTGTTATCGTGTGACAGGTTGAACAAGCCCGCCTCTGTGACATCGAGATCGGGCGGAGCACCCAGTGTGGCGGGTTTCCGGATCCAGAAGTTGAGGCTGTCGTCATCGTCGATCTCCACCGGATCGCAGAAGGTCTCCAGCCACGGCACGAGATCCGTGAAGTCTGAACGCTCGCGGCGCTTCGTGAGCAGTAAGGCGACAGCCGGCCCAGCCATAAACATCCCCTCGTTACCGCCGGTAGACCTCGTGAGCGGCCGCATGGAGGGGCATCTCTCCCTTCGGTGCCCGTCGGGCGGTCATCGCCATCGTCGACATGGACGGGGAGGCCGGCATGGAGCAGCGTCGTGGCGTGGATGCGCCGAAGATCGTGGAGCCGGGCATGGGGAGCGCCTTCTTGGGCTTCGGCCCTTTCGACGGTCGTTGTGGCGGCGGATCATGGTCGCGGTGAGCGAGCTGACCGTGTCGGCATGGATCGGCTCACCCCAGCTGGTCGTGAACACGTGGTTGTCTGTTCCTCGCCACCCCTCGCCACTCCTGGCCGGCCGCCGGCTTGTCGGCGGCCTGTCTGTTCCGCTCCGTCTTATCCGGTGTCCGTGGCAGGTCAGATGCCTCGTTCGATTGATTCCATGAGTCGTTGTTCGGCTTCGCGGGCTTGTGTGGGAAGCAGGCCGCGCAGAGGGCCGTCGATGAGGAGTACGGCCAGGCCGTGCACGGCAGACCAAACGAAGTATTCTGCGCCAGGGCGGCGGTCGGGCGGCAGGACGCCGGTCTCGACGAGGTCCTCCAGTGCGGTGCCCAGGAGCTGGAACGCGGTCAGGCCACCGGCTCCGGCGGCGGATTCGCCCCCGGTGTCAACCATGTCGGTGGTGGAGAAGGCTGCACGGAAAAGTCCCGGTTCTGTCTGGGCGAAGCGCAGGTAGCCGGTGGCGAGGGCGCGGATGCGGGCACGGGCGTACTCGGCCGGGTCGTCAACCGCCGGCAGGGTGGCCAGCTCGGTTTCCATGGCGGAGGCCAGTTGGGCCAGCGCCGCCTGGGAGACGGCGCGCAGGAGGGCGCGGCGGTCGGCGAAGTGGCGGTAGGCGGCATTGGGGACCACGCCCGCCCGTCGGGTGGCCTCGCGCAGGATCACCGCGTCCGGCCCGCTGTCGCGGGTCAGTTCGAGTCCGGCCTGGATCAGCGCATTGCGCAGATCGCCGTGCCGGTAGGTGTTGCGCTTTGGTACGCCTGCGCTTGAAGCCATCACCGCTCCATTATGTGGACAGCATCCACTTTGCTGTGTAACCTTCGAGCGTTCGCCCCTGAGCAACTCCGCTCTCTGCGGCGCTGCAAATGTGGACATCGTACACAAAGTCCATGGGCGGCTGCCACCTCCACCCCGCGGCACCATCCGGGGCGGCATGCGATCCCCTCACCACGCTTCACTTCGGAGAATCGATGGACGACGCAGTACGGCTCGAGTCGCTGACGAAGACATATGGCTCGGGCGACAGCACAGTGACCGCGCTTCGCGATGTCCACCTGAACTTTCCAAGGGGGACGTTCACCGCCGTCATGGGGCCGTCCGGCTCAGGGAAGTCGACGCTGCTGCAGTGCGCCGCCGCCCTGGACCGGCCCACATCCGGCCGGGTGTTCATCGACGGGACGGACATCGCGGGGCTGAACGAGACCGCGCTCACCGAACTGCGACGAGCATCGACCGGCTTTGTCTTCCAGGCGTTCAATCTGCTGCCTTCGCTGACCGCCGAGCAGAACGTGGCGCTGCCGATGCGGCTGGCCGGGCGCATGCCCGACCGGCGGACGGTGCAGCGGGCACTCGCCCAGGTGGGGCTGGAGGAGAAGGCCGGGAGCCGTCCCAGTCAGCTCTCCGGCGGCCAGCAGCAGCGTGTCGCCATCGCCCGCGCATTGGTAACCCGTCCGGCCGTGCTCTTCGCCGACGAACCCACCGGCGCGCTGGATCTCACCACAGGACGCGAGTTGCTGGACATACTGCGGAAACTGGTCGACAGCCCCGTGGGCGACGGACTGGCCACGGTGGTGATGGTCACGCACGATCCGAACGTGGCCTCGTACGCGGACCGGGTGCTGTTCCTCGCCGACGGCGGTCTGGTCGGCGAACTGGTCTCTCCCACGCCCGAAGCAGTCGCCGCGCGGATGACGGATCTGGCGGTGTCCCGGTGATCAGGGTGGCCTTCCAGACCCTTCGGGCCCGCTGGGTGTCGTTCCTCGGCACCCTTGTGGCGCTGGTGTTCGGAGTCGCCCAAGTCGCGGCCATGGGCGTACTGCTGGTGACCATGTTCGATCTGCCTGACCGGCCCGCGGAACGGTTCGCCCAGGCCCCGGCGGTGGTGCAGCCCTCCGACTCGACGTGGAATTCCGCCCAGCACGACCTCGGCATCCGCTCGTTGGCGGAGGCCAAGGGTGTTTCCCCGGAACTGCGGCAGAAGGTCGCCGCCACCGGCGAGACCGTGGTGGATCGTTCCTTCTACGCTCAGCTCGAAGGCGGTCCCAAGGATCAGGTCGGGCACCCGTGGCCGGTGGCACGATTCGGCGGTTACGCATTGAAGGACGGCAAGCAGCCGTCGTCCGACAAGGAGATCGTCGTCGCTTCCGACCAGGCGCGTACCGGCGACAGGGTGACCGTCCTGACCGCCGCGGGCATCGCGCAGTACACAGTTAGCGGTACTGTCTCCCCGGTCGGCTGGGAGGACGCGGTCTTCTTCACCGACGCCGAAGCGGCCCGGCTGTCCCCGCGCATCGAAGCCCTGGTGGCACTCGGCCCGATCGGCAACGTGCGTGAGGCCGTCGGCAAGGACGCCGAGGTGCTCATCGGGCAGGATCGCCACAAGGCGGACGCCAGCGAAGAACGCGACCGCGAGACGCTGGACAACACCATCACACTGGTACCGGTGATGGCCAGCGTTGCGGGCACCACAGCCATCTTCGTCGTGGCCTCCACCTTCGCCTTCGCGGTGATTCAACGACGCCGCGAGATCGCCCTGCTCCGTACCGTCGGCGCCACACCCAAGCAGGTGCGCAAGATGGTGCGGAACGAGGCGCTGCTTGTCGGCATCCTCGCTTCGGCGGCCGGCACGGCACTCGGCCTGGTCGGTGCGCAACTGCTCGCCGACATGCTCATCGAGATGGGAATCTCACCCCCCTGGTTCGAGGTCGAACCCTCGCTGCACTGGACCGTGCTGGCGCCACTCGCCGGCGCCTTCCTGCTCGGTCTCCTGGTGGCGCTCGGCGGGGCGGCGGCCGCCGCAAGGCGGGCCGGGAACATCCCTCCCATCGAGGCGCTGCGCGAAGCGGCGGTCGACGACACCGGTATGACACCGAGCCGGCGACTGCTCGGCGCGGCCGGGCTGATCTGCGGTGCCGGGTGGACTGCCTGGATCGCCGTCGGCGACCCGGGCACCGTCCTGTCGCCCCACTCCTATGTCGTCTCGCTGATGATTCCGGTGCTGGCTGCCGCAGTGCTCGCACCGCTCGCCGCCGGACCGCTCACCAAGCTGCTGATATGGCCGTTCAGCCGCTCCGCGGGAGCCACCGCCATGCTGGTACGGGAGAGCGCGCTGACCTCGCGGCGTCGCGTCGCCGCCACCGCGGCGCCCATACTGCTCACCGTCGGACTGGCATTTTCACTGATTGCCGCCACCGACTCGCTGAGTGCCGCACGCGACAACGGACTGCAGGACCAGGTGAGGTCAGAGTACGCACTCGCCCCCGACGGCACCCCGGGGATCAGCCCGCAGGTGATCGACCGGGTCTCCCATATCAACGGAGTGCAGATCGCAGGCCCCCTTCTCACCACCGTCTACACCCCCGACGAAGGACGGCTGGAGGAAAACGACGGGCTCGTCGTGGACCCTGCCGCGCTGAAGCGGACGATGGAGCTGAAGGTAGTCGACGGATCCCTGGACGATCTGGACGACAACAGCATGGCCGTGGCCGATCTATGGGGCATGCACGTCGGCTCGACGCAGAAGGTTCTGATGGCCGACGGCCAGAAGGTCAACCTGCGCATCGCGGCGACCTACAAGGCGCTACCCGGCGAGGACGTCGCCTATCTGCCCCAGAGGTTCGCCACGACCGCCGCCTATGCCCGCGACGGGCTCGCGCGGCGCGCCTACATCTCGCTGGAACCCGGCATCGACCGGGCCGCAGCCATCGCGGCTATCCGCAAGGCGGTCGACGGAACCGGAACGAGCTTCATGACCAGGGATCAACTGGTCGCAACCGAGAGCGTGTACGCACGTCATCTCACCGAGGTGCGGCAACGCTCCACCGCCATGATCATCGTGCTGTTCTGCTTCATCGCGATCCTCAACACCCTGCTCATGGCGACCGCCGACCGGCGACGCGATCTGGCGGTGCTCCGGATGGCCGGGGCGACGCCGAAACAGGTCGTGCGGTTCTTCGTCGCCGAGTCACTGCTGGTGGCCGCCATCGGGCTGGCACTCGCGCTGGTGGCGACCGCGGTGAACCTCGCCGGCCTGTGGGCCGCGCAGCTCCAACTGTTCGGCACGACGCCCATCGTGGTGCCGTACGCAGTGGTCATCGGCGTCGCAGTTGTGTCCACGCTGCTCGCCGTGGTCGGGACCGTGCTGCCCGTCGGCGCGGCACTGCGTGCCAGGACGGTGCAACTCGTCGGCACCCGCGAATAGCCGAGCCGCACACGGAGCTCCGGTGGCTATGTCATGTCGTGGGTGAAGCGGAGACCGAAAGCCGTCTTCGGGATGCGTGATATGGAGAGACGCTAGCCTCGGGGGTCGATCCGGAGATCCAAGACCTGCAGTTTCGTGTTCGCGGCCTCATGAACCTCCGATGCCAGGGGATCGGCGGTCAACTCCCGCAGACGTGAGCGGACTGCGGCCGTATCTGGTGCTGCCTCACACGCGCGCTGCTGAACCGTTGGCTCGCAATCGTCAAGTCCCTCGACCATGACGGCTTCGGCTTCATGTGGCGCGCATCCCTGAAGCCCGTCCAGGAACGCTCCCCGGGCAAGTGAATGAAGCGTGCCTTCCCACGCGGCCATGAGATCGCTCGCGGCTTCACGGATCCCCAACCGGCCCAGGCCTCGCGCTGGAACCTCGGCAGCGCACCATTCCCCGGCGACGACTGATCGGTGCAACGCGGCCAGCAACACCGGCGCATCGCCCCGGTCACCGACCTCTGCTACCACACGCTCCCCCAACGCGACGAGTATGTCGTCGCCGCTGCCGATCCACGTGCGGGCGCGTGGCAGCGCGTCTGGCCCGAGGTGGTGGAGCGCCTGTGGGATACCCGGCAGCCACCCGGCCGCGTTGCGTAGGCCGAGGTCTTCGGCGAAGTCGAAGACGATGTGATCGCCGCGTCTACCCAGCTCCTCCAGCGCCCGCCGCCGCTCGGAGCCGCCGGCAGCGACAAGCCCGATCAGGCCTTCGTTGTCGATGGCAGCCATTTCGGGTCGTGTGTCGCGCCAGGGCGGTGCGGGTGAACGGGAGGCCTGGAGCTCGTCGATGATTCGCCGGACCCGTGGCTGGGACTGCGCGAACGTCGTCCACGGCTCCGTGTCGCCCCAGATGGCCTGTGCAAGCTGGGCATCGTCGCGGTTGGCGATGATGTCGTCAGCGAGCCCGTCCCAGATCGCGGGGAGCTTCATCGCACCGCTGAGGTCGATCACCTCCAGTGCCATGGGCCAGTGCGGCCCGTCGATCGCGTACCCGCGCAGCACGGCAGCCGCGTCGAGCCGACCGACCATCGGGAGCAGGGCAAGGACCTGCAAGGCAAGCTCAACCGGTTCGGCGTCCTCGCCGTCGTATGTGACCAGGTGCTGTTGGATCGGTGCCAGTGGCAGGTCGAGCCGGGCGACGAGACCGGCGAGATAGCTGTCACGTTGGTCAACTTGCCGGTCCCAGCGCGTGTCCGTGATCACGCACTCGTACACCGCGTCTGCGGCGCCGGGGGTGGTCGACGCGCGACGCGCTGCGGCACCGCGTCCCCGTTGGAGCTGACCGCGGAGGGAGGCCGGACTGTCATATTCGATCATTGACATGCAGTATTCCTGTGGTGGAGGCGCTGGGCGAGCGAATAGCGGCCGTGGCTAGGGTGCCCAGGGCCTGTCGGTCGTGTCTTCGAGGTGCGTGTGACGTCGATCGATCGCACCGCCTACCGACGTTCAAGCGGATGGCCTGTCCGCGAAGTCGAGAGTGCCGAAAGCGCGCGGCCAATGAAGGTCGGCGTGTCAATGCCGGTCAAAGGATCGGGCGGCACCGCCCGCCGGCGATCGGCGGGCGGTACGGCTGATTCATCAGGTGGCTGTGCAGGTCAGCGTGGGCGCCGCACCGGGGGTGCCGGAGCCGAGGAAGCCGAACGTGGTCGCGGCGCCGGCTCCGAGGGAGCCGTTGTAGCCGGCGTTGCGGGCCGTCACGGCTCCTGCGCTGCTCGTCACCGTCGCATTCCACGCGGAGCTGACCGTCTGACCTCCTGTGTACGTCCAGTTGACCGTCCAGCCGGAGATGGCGGCGGAACCGGCGGTGATGCGGACCTCGGCCTGGAAGCCGCCGCTCCACGAGGTCGTCACCCGGTACGTGGCCGAGCAGCCCTGGCCGGGACCCGGGGTTGGCGTGGGTGTCGGCGTGGGGGTGGCCGTGGGAGTGGGGGTCGAGGTTGGCGTGGGAGTGGGGGTGGGGGTGGAGCCCGTGAAGTTCACATCGCTGCAGAAGTAGTACGACTGGTCGGAGTGACTGGCCTGCCAGATGGTGAAGACGATGTGGTGGCCGGAGCGGCCGGGGGCGTTCACCTCGACTGGAGTCGTCGCGCCCGTGGGGACGCGGCCGGTCTGGCCGACCAGTTCCAGGTCCCTCCAGCGCAGAGGCTGGGTCTTGGGGTCGAAGCCCTGCCTGGTGGCGTACACGCGGATGTAGTCCGCGCCGTGAAGCGCCTGGTCGAGCAGGTTCAGCGTGAAGCGTGCGGGCTTGTCGACCGTCCGCCACGCGCCGACGGCGTCCAGGGAGTTGTAGCGGCCGCTGGAGGTGTGGCCGCCGCTGCACAGCGTGCCGTCGGGGATCGCGCCCTCATGGTTGCCTGCGACGCCTTCGCGGAACAGGCCGTTCCAGTTCCACATGGCGTTGGGGTCCGCCTGCCAGGCTTGCCAGCACATGGGGTCCAATGTGGCCATCTGCGGGTTCTGGAAGTCGCTTCCCCAACGCTGCCAGCAGCCGTAGTTGCGTGACGGAGGGTCGCTCACCGAGCCGTGTGCCGAAGCCGGCGCGACCAGTGCGGTGCCGAGAAGGAGTGCGGCAACGATGGCCGCGAGCGAACTTCGGATCAGAGTCCGGAGGGGAGCACTCACGGGATCTCCTTTTGAAGGGGGTTTCGGGGGCCTGCTTGGGGCGCCCACGGTCTCCTAACCCAAAGTCAAGAACAACGGTAATGTGCGGCTGGAGCGGGTGAACTGGGCATTCGCCCCGAGGGGGTTGAAAGGTTCAATCCACCCGCTGACCTCTGGGCGCCTCAATCGGCCACCCGTAAGAACCGCCGGAACGCGGACGCCCAACCGTCACCGGTCAGGATCGCGAGCACGGCCAGAACCCTGTTCGAGGCCAAGGGCTGGGCGCAGACCACGATCCGCGGCGTCGCACGTGAGGCGCGGGTCTCGGTGCCGACGGTGTACGCGGTGTACGCGGTGTACGAAAGCCAAGAAGGGCCTGGCCGTCGACTTCAGGCGGAAGATCAAGGATGAGGAGCGGCGGTCCGCTACCGCGGGGCTGGCTTTGGGGAGCGCAGCGGCACCGTACCGCCGGACAGTACGCGGATCCGTTTCAGCAGGGCGGCAACGAACGGCTCCGTCTCGAAGTCCCACGAGCCGCCGTCCCAGTAGTGGGAACGCTGCTGGAAGAACAGGCACGCCCGCAGCACGTCGATGTCGTCGGGCAACTCGCCAGTTTGCTCCCAATGCCCGTGCACCGGGAGCACCACCTGGGGCAGCCCTTCGGTTCCGCCGTGCAGGTCGTAGCCGTTGTACGTATGCGCGAACGTCACGAGCGCCGCGAACCCGGCCCGGTCGTCGGGCACGCGGACCAGCGTCGGCGCGGGATGAGCTCGCACTCGCACTTCCTTCGCGGTGACCTCGTGCCGCTCGGCGAACGCGTCAATGATCAGCCGGGTGTCCGGTCCGTCGGGTTCGAGCCAGAACTCGTACCGGCCGTGCATGTCCGGCACGGGAAACCGCATCTGCGGCTCGTCGAACTCCAGCAGGACTTCGAGTTCGGGCAGTCGAAGCGCATGCTGGTCGACGAGATGCTGCACCTGCGCGCGGATGACGGCGTGGAAGTACACCTGGATGCGGCGCAGGCTCTCGGCCGGCACCTCGATGCGCCGGGACGGCTCGAGCACGCCGAGGAGGTGCTTGTGATCGCCGCGCTGAGCAACATCGACGGGCCGCTCCCCAGCGGCGTTGCGCAGCCCCCGCCAGGCACCGAGCTCGACGAGCCGCTCGACGACCTCCGTAGCCGCACCTGCGTGCGCCGCCTGGTGCAACGGCGCGTACCACGACTTGCCGCCGGGCCGCGCCGAGTTCACCAGCCCAGGCTCCGCGTCGAGTACCTCGAACACGCCTGGCCAGTCGTACTGCCTGGCACAGTCGGCCAGCCGCTGTCGCGCCTCTGCCGTCCGCGCGTCCAGCGACGCAACCCGCGTCGTTCCGTCCCACGTCTGCCCGGCCATGGACGGCATCTTCCCGCAATTGCGACGCGGTCTGGCGACAGGAGCCCGTGGCGGTGGCTTCGATCGCGAGAACGAGAGCCAGACATTCGTCACTCCCGGCGCCGCTTCGAGTGCGCTGCCCACCCGTACATGGCCTCTACCAGCGGAAACTCTTACACCACACCCGTGGACGCAACCATGACGGGGCCTCGCTCGGGATGCTTCGATGGTCACCGCCTGCCCGACATGAACCCAGTCACTGTGCGCGATCAACGGAAGGTGACTGGTGTGACCGGCTGCGGGCCGACAACTCATCGCGCACCCGGTATCGGTAGCGCAGCGGTGACTCCCCCACCTCCCGTTTGAATGCGGTGCTGAACGCGCTCTCCGACGCGTAGCCCAGCTCGCCCGCCAGCGACCCGACGCGGACGTCACCGCCACGAAGAGCACGCTGCGCCAGCAGCATCCGCCAGCGGTTGAGATAGGTCAGCGGCGGTACGCCCGCCACGGTCCGGAAGCGTTCGGCGAACGACGTCCGCGACATCGCCGCGGCCTGCGCCAATTTCTCCAAGCCCCAATGCCTTCCGGGCTCGGCATGCATGAGGCTGAGGGCCGGACGCAGCCGTTCGTCGGCCAGCAGCCGTAGCCATCCCGAGGGCAGCTCGGCCTGGTCGACGTAGGCGCGCAGCACCTCGAGCAGCAGGAGCTGGCCGTACTGCCGGATCGCGAACGCCGACCCCATCCGGTTGCCGGTCACCTCGTCGAACAACCGGTCGAGACTGGCGCGCAGGTTGGCCGCGGCGGCAGCCGATGCCCGGACGTGCCCCACCGGGGGCAGTGCCTGCTGCAACAGCGCCCGGCCGGCCGGGTTGATGTCGACCGCGATACCGATGACGACGTCGTCGATATCGCGGTCGGCACCGACGAGACGAGTGAAGTTCTCCTCGGGTGTGATCTCCTGGCGCGGCCCGTCGCCGGTGCCGCCCTCGTGCTCCAGCCACGACCGATTGTTCAAAATGACGACGTCGCCCGGCTCCAGCTCGATCGGACCGTCGACGCCGTCGGCGGTCAGCCGGGTCCGGCCGCACACCATCGCGAGGAGCTTCAGCGGGTCCTCGATGGGGGAGCGCACCACCCAGGGGCCCCGCGCCGCGAAACCGCCTGACACCAGCCCGTGAACCTCGACGAGGTCGAACACTTCCGACAGATGATCGGCGACCATCTCCGTACTATCGCGCAAGAAATGTGGACTGACAACTATTCAGAGTTTGAACGGGCGGGCCCAGGCTAGATGGCATGACACATAAGCAGCACCCCATCGGATCCGGTTTCACCGCGGCATCGACGGCCGACGAGGTTCTCAAGGGCATCGATCTGTCCGGTGTGAACGTCATCGTCACCGCTGGTCACGTCGGGCTCGGCCTGGAAGCCACCCGCGCGCTCAGCAAGGCCGGCGCGTCCGTCACCGTCGGCTCGCGCAACCCGGACCGCGCCGCCCCCGCGGTGGCCGGAATCGAGCGCGTCCAGATCGGTCGGCTGGACCTCCTCGACCCGGCGTCGATCGATGCCTTCGCCGCCCGCTACCTCGACTCAGGGCGTCCGCTCCACATCCTGATCAACGCCGCCGGCATCATGGGCGGCCCGCTGGTCCGAGACGCGCGTGGCTACGAATCGCAGTTCGCGACCAACCATCTCGGCCATTTCCAGCTGACTCTGGCCCTGCTGCCCGCGCTGCGCGACGCCCACGGCGCCAGAGTCGTCAACGTGACGTCCGGTGCCCAGCGGATCTCCGACATCCGCTGGGACGACCCGCACTTCACCACCGGCTACGACGGCCACCTCGCCTACGCCCAGTCCAAGACCGCCAACGTGCTGTTCGCCGTCGAGCTGGACCGCCGATGGGCCGGCGACGGAATCCACGGATACGCCGTGCACCCCGGCATCGTCGTCGGCACCAACCTGGGAAACTCGATGCCCGAGGACCAAGCGCGGGCCTTCAACCTGGCCATGGGACTGATCGACGAGTCCGGCCGGCCGATCATCGACCCCGACCGTGAGAAGAAGACGCCGCAACAGGGGGCCGCCACCATCGTGTTCGCCGCAACCAGCCCGCTGCTCGCCGAGATCGGCGGTGTCTACCTGAAGAACAACGACATCTCACCGCTGGACGACGATCCGAAGCCCATCACCTTCGGCCCTGAAGCAATCACCTCGTCCAACGTCGTACCGCACGCCGTCGATCCCAAGTCGGCACAGCGCCTCTGGGAGCTGAGCGCCCAACTGCTCAAGGCGTAACCGGGTCCAGCCGAGGTGCCGGCGTCAGCTCCGTCATCGTGCGCTCAACGCCTCCGCGGCGGTGCCGGCGTCCAGAAGGATGCCCACCTACGCCAGCGCGATCCGGCACACCTCCTCCGCGTCGGCGGGCCGGCCGCCGGTGCGGCGGGCGGGGCCGAGCCGACCACCCTGTTTTGGTCGACGGCCGCTCGCCGGCCACGGGAATCAGCGTCGGCGTCGGCATCGAGGGAGTGGTCGCGTCGGGCAGGATGGCGGGGTGGCGGCGACCTTCGACTGGGTGGGCTTCGAGCGTGCGCTGACGGACGCACTGGTGCAGGCCGTTCGGTCGACCGCCGCCGATCACCCTGACGAGCGGTTCTACGCTGCTGTGCTGGACCGGATCTACCGTGAGGCCGACGGCCGGATCACGCTGCCCAACCTCGGGATGAACAGCGTGGAGGCGTTGGCTTCGTTTCCCGTCGAGGAGCAGGCAGATCTGAGGTGGAGCGCCGCCGACTGGGACCACTACGGCGACGGGTGGCTTCCCGAGGATCTGACCCGGGAGTGGGAGCGGGCGCTCACCGCGGAGGCCTGCCGGGGAACGACCCGCCAATGGGCATCGACGTTCCGCAGGTACCTGACGATGCTGGTCCGCGTGTGCAGGCGGGCCAGGACCTCCCTTCGGACGAGCGGGGTCACCGACCGGGACTTCGTCGTACTGCTTCTCGACGACGAACACTACGAGACGCTGGTGAAACGTGTCCTCACCAGGAGCGAGGTGACCCGGCACTTCCCCGAACTCGACGAGCGGGCGGTTGAGCTGACACGGGTCGCCGCGCTCCCGGAGGCCGAGCGGGTCGCGTACTACGTCTCCCGGCTGGAGGCGTTCAGTGGCCCTGTCAACAGCGAGGAGGCCGAGTCGGCGCTGCGTGCTCTCGGCCCGGCGGCGTTCCCTGCACTGATTCCCATGCTCGCCGTCGAGGACCGGGCGTGGAAGGCCGCCAAGCTGCTGGCCGACATCGGCCGACCCGATGATGACGTCGTCCGGGCACTGGACGCCGGGCTGACGCGGCACGAAGGGGCGGACCAGTCGTGGGTGGCCGCGGCGCTGTCTCGCCTCGGCCGGCTGGACCTGGTGCTCGACAAGGTCGACCGCCTCCCGGAGGAGGCCGTGGTCCGCGCAGTGGCCGCGCCGTACACCAGCTTCCGCAACCATGTGGTCGCCCCGCCGCGGCTGGACTACCGGCCCCTGGAGGACGTCATCGAGCGCTGGCCGACGTACGTTCCGGCGCTGGCGGAAGAGCTCAAGCCAGGGCGAGGCTACTGCGACATCACCGTCGACGAGGTGGACGAAGCGGTCCGCGGGCTGGCCTCGCAGTACGTCATCGTCCGCCGGCACGCGGCGAGCGTGCTCGGTGAGCGGAGTCTCGGTGCGGCTGTCGCACGGCGGGTCCTGCCGCTACTTTGCCGGACGGGCAGCCGGGACGCGGACGCGACAGTACGGCGGCTGGCGATCCTTTCCCTAGTTCGCCAGAGACGATCGTCTGATCAGACGCACCAACAGGCTGCGAGGCCTTGACCGAGATATGCGTCCGATGCCGGAGATTCCGTGCGCCCGGCGACGTGACCCCCGCGGCCGGGTCGCGGTCATGACGAGGCCGGTGTCGCCGCGCCGGACGTCAGAGCCGCCTGCACGATGCGGATCGCCTCGGTCGTGTCGATGCCGACGCTGGCGATCACGGCCGCGTAGTCGGCGGCGGCCCGGCGGGCCCGCTCCCGGCCCTCCTCTCCGGCGGACGACACGAACGAGCCCGCCCGCCCGCGCGTCTCGATCAGCCCCGCCTCCTCCAGCTCCCGGTAGGCCCGGCCGACCGTGTTGACGGCCAGGCCGAGGTCGGCCGCGAGGTGGCGGATGGTCGGCAGCCGGGCGCCCACGGCCAGCGTGCGGTCCTGGATCTGCCGGGCGAGCTGGGCCCGTAGCTGCTCGAACGGCGGCACCGGCGAGGCCGCGTCGATGACGATCATCCGACGCGCATAACTTGCCGGGCCACCGTCGCGCTCGACGGCGTCCTGGCTTGGAGCACGATGATCGCGCCCACGCCCAGGAGCAGGTAGGCGACCGCGGCGGCGCTCCACCAGCCGGGCGCGGTGCCGAACAACAGCACCATGGGCAGCGTCCACTGCACGCTCGGCGTGGTGAGCTCGCGAGCGTCCTCGACGCGCATGATGACGTCGGCGGTCAGCGACTCCTCGTCCTCCGCCACCACCGGACGCCGCAGCAGGTGGCGCAGTTGCATGGCGCTGATGGCCGTCCCGCCGAGCAGGCCGATCAGCAGGACGACGGCCAGCCGCCGCACGGTGGGGTCGGGAACGGCCAGGGCGCTCCCGGCCAGCACCATCGCACCGGCGAACGTGGCGGCCGCGAAGACGGCGTACGGCCGGCCGAGCACGGCTTGCCAGCCGGGCTGGATCAGATGGGCGGCCCTGCGCGACAGCGTCGCACCCGCCCGCTGATCGACGCGCCGCACCCACCAGTCGAGCAGCGACTGTGCCAGCAGCAGCCCGGCCACCAGCGCGGTCAGGGCAAGCAGCGGCAGCGGGCGATGCGGCTGAGAGCCGCCGAGGGCGGAAACGGCGGCGAGCGCGCTCGCGAGGATCAGCACGGTCAAAATGACCGCGGCGGCGATGCGGGCGCGTCTCCGGACCGCGAGCCGGCTGGCCAGCAGCGGGGTCGGGCGGGCGCCGGCCAGGTTGTGCTGGGCAAGCCACTCGCCCGCCGGTCGCAGATCGGCCGCACGGGCCGGCGGGCCGGCGTCCGGCAACGGTTCACGGGTCATGACGCCTCCTCTGTCACGGAGCCTTTGTCGCAATCTTTGTATCAACATGGTGCGTCATACATTGCGACAAAGTCAACGCTCCACCGGCGTTGGTGCAGAATGCTCCGCATGACCAAGACAGTGAACCTGCCTGGTGGTACTGCGCTGCCGTTGATCGGTTTTGGGACCTGGCAGCTGCGGTCCAAGGCGGCGTACGAGTCGGTGCGTGCGGCGCTTGAGATCGGTTACCGACATGTCGACACCGCGACTTTGTACCAGAACGAGTCGGACGTCGGCAGAGCCGTGAAGGACAGCGGCTTGGACCGGGATCAGGTCTTCGTCACCACCAAGCTCCGCCCGCAGGACGCGCGGCATGCCCGTCGCACCCTGGAGTCGAGTCTCCGGCTGCTCGACACCGGCTATGTGGATCTCTGGCTGATCCACTGGCCGACGGACCGGGACGAGCTCGTCCCGACGTGGCAGGAGATGTTGTCCGCCGAGGACGCCGGACTGGTCCGTAACGTCGGGGTCAGCAACTACAGCCCGGCACAGATCGACCTGCTGACCAAGGCCACCGGACGGCAGCCGGCGGTCAACCAGATTCCGTGGAGCCCGGCGCAGCACGACCCGGCCCTGCTGGAGGAGCACCGCCGCCGAGGGGTGGTCGTCGAGGGTTACAGCGGTCTCAAGAACACCGACCTGCGCAACCCGGTCCTCACCGAGATCGCCCAAAGGCACGGAGTCACTCCCGCCCAGGTCGTCCTCCGCTGGCATCTGGAACATGACATCGTGGTCTTGCCCAGGTCCTCCCGCCGGGAACGCGTCGCCACCAATTTCGACCTGCACGGCTTCGATCTCACAACCGAGGAGGTCGCCGCGATCGACGCCCTCACCCGGGCCGGCTGACCGAAGACGGCGGCGAACCTCGTGTGAAGACAATCCGCTGCGGGGCGCGGTGGACGCCGGGGCCGGGTTGCGGTCGTTAGCTCAGGCGCCGGCGTGAACGTGGGCGGCCCACAGGAAGACCAGAGCCGACCGGCCGCCCAGATTGCGGCATGGCCGGACGTTCCACCGGGAGCCGCCTACGCTGAGGCTGTGTCCGACGACAACGGAAGCCGGCCGGCCCGCGTCGAGGACGTGCACGAGCTGGCTTCGGCCATGCCGCACGTCACCGTCGAGTACGGGACCGGCGACAATCCGGTCTACCAAGTGGGCGGGAAGTCGTTCGTCTTCTTCCGCAACCCACGGCCGGACGCGGTCGACCCCGACACCGGGGAGCGCTATGCGGATGTGATCGTCTTCTGGGTCGACTCGGAGGCGGATAAGCAGGCACTGGTTCAGGACGAGACATCGCCGTTCTTCACCACCGCGCACTTCGACGGTCACCCGTCGGTGCTGCTGCGGGCCAGTCGGATCGGTGAGCTCACCCGGAGCGAGCTGGCCGAGGTGGTCCACGACGCGTGGCTGTCCCGCGCATCGTCGCGCAGAGCGGCAGCCTGGCTCCGCGCACGTCACCCGGCGTGAAACACCTCGCCTCCTTGTCCTGCCTGCGGGCGGCGTGAGGATCGCGGCGGAAGAAGACATGTTCGGTGGGACGCGCATGCGTGCTCCGGAGCGTGGATGAAGCGGTGACTCAGCGGGATCGGCGGCAGACCGCCTCGACGTTGTTGCCGTCGGGATCGCGTACGAAGGCGCCGTAGTAGTCCGGGTGGTACTGCTCGTGGGACTGACCGCACTTGCTTGTGAGTTCTGTGGATCCGTACCTAACCGAGTGCCGGCGGGTGCTCGGCTGGACGGCGTCCCCAGGCCGAGATCAGCGGCGCGAGTGTCAGGTCGAGCTCGCCCGCGTGGATGGCGGCCAAGTGCGCGTCGATCTCGGCGTCGTCGGCCAGGCCGGCCGCGAGCAGCTCGCCGCGCACGTGCCGGATGGTCGCCGCCTCCAGCCGGTCGCAGGCCGGCCCGCCGACCGGGAAAGAGCCCGCCGCGGCGACATCCACCAAGCCGGCCTCACGCAGTGCCCGCGGCAGTGTCCGGCCGTAGCGCAGGTCCGCGCCGCGGCGCTTCAGCAGCTCCCGGACCGCGTCGCGCAGCCGGTTGGCTCGCCGCTGCGCCGGGCCGCTGTCGTCCAGGCATGCAAGTGGCTGCAGAGCGGTGTCGGCGTCCTCGACCAGCAGCCAGCCGCCGGGCCGCAGCGCCGCCGCCATCGTGGCCAACGCCCGAGCCCGATCGGGTACATGGACCAGCACGAGCCGGGCGTGCACCAGATCGAACGTCCCCGGCTCCGGGGGCGGATCAGCGGCGACGTCGTGCCGGCGCACCTCGTACCCGCCGCCTGCCTCCAGCCACGACGGGTCGATGTCCGTGGCCAGCACGTGCCCGGTCGGACCGACGGCCGCCGCGAGCGCCTCCGGGATGCTGCGGCCGCCGGCCCCCACCTCCCAGCAGCGCGAGCCGGCCCTGACCCCCAGCCGATCGAAGTGCCCCCGCGTCACACCGTCGAACAGCTCGGCCAGCCAGACGAATCGCTCGCCCGCCTCGGCGCGCGCGTTGTCCAGCAGGTACCCGCGGGCGGGAGCGGGCTCTCCAGCGGGCGCGGTAGTCCCGCCCATCGGATCCGGTCGGCCCACGTGCGGCGGGCGGGGCGAGGAGGTCATCACCACATGGTCACCTCGCCGGACCACCAGCGCCACGACGACGGACGAGGGATATCTCACACAGCCGGCGAACCCCGCACGTCCTACGGCACGGTTCCGCACCGTGACGCGCCGGCAGGGGTACAGGTGTTCGGCATGGCCGGTTCCGCCGCCAGTTCTGCGGCGAGAAAGGCCGGCTCGGCATGGGCCACCATCGCGAGGCAACGCAGACCAGCGGCGGGGTAGCACGCCCCGGAGGGTTGCGGTCAGGGGGGCTTCAAGGATTCCTTCGGCTCCAAGTGGAAGCGGGCCAGGTCGGGCTCGGCCTGGTAGGCCGCCCGCAGGCTGGGTGGGGGTGTGCTGTACGCCGACAGCGGAAATGGGCGCGACTGCTGGAAAATTGGCCGACAGAGGTAATCGGCGGGCGCCTGGGGGGACTTCTGGGTGTGAACGATCCCCAAGAGCGCTTCACGGACCTCTACGACCGCCACTACCGGAGCGTGCTGGGCTACGCCCTGCTGCGGGCCGAGCGCGGCGTGGCCGAGGACGCGGCGAGCGAGACCTTCCTGGTCGCCTGGCGGCGCCTCGACGCCGTGCCCGAGCCCGCGCTGCCGTGGCTGCTGGGCGTGGCGCGCAACCTGCTGGCCAAGCAGCGCGACTCGCGCAACAGGAGCCAGGCGCTGGTGGACCGGATCGCGGCGCTGACGACCACCCGTGACCAGGTGAGCTGGGACATCGCTGAGTACGTCGTGGACAGACAGGCCGCGCTCGGCGCGCTGGCCTCGCTGCCCGAGCGAGACCTCGAGGCGATGGCCCTCGTCACCTGGCACGGCCTCAGCCCGGATGAGGCCGCCACCGTGATGGGCTGCTCGACCCGCACGTACAACGTGCGGCTCCATCGTGCGCGCAAACGCCTGGACACCGCGCTGCGCGTGGAACCGAGGGCCGCCCAGCCGTACCGGGGAAGCGTCCGCCGATCGCTGGAGGAGACCTGATGCCGAACCCGTCCCGTGGACCCGACAGGGAGCACCAATTGAACGACCGCCTGTTCGCCCACCTCAGACCGGAAGGGCTCGACGAGGTGGTGGAAGAGGCCTACGGGCGCCGCCGCTCGGCCGACCTCGCCCGCGCCTTCCGGACGCCTCCCGCCTCCCCTCGCCGCTTCGCACCCCCCAGGAGCCTGCCCATGTCCCGACGACTCTCCCTTCTCCTGGTCACCGGCACGGCCACCGCGGGGCTCGCCGCCGCCATCGTCGTCCCCGGCCTCGTCTCGGGCGCATCCGAGACGGGACGACCGGGCACGGGGGCCTTGGGCGCGGCGACCACACCCTCGCAGAGCCGGCCCGACCCGACGGCGGTGGCGGCCTCGCCGCTGGACGCGCGGTCCTTCCTGCTCGCCGCGGCCGAGACCGCCGCCCGCGAGCCCGCGACGACCGGCCGCTACTGGTACACGCGCACGCGCACCATCTCCGCGATCAGGGCCATCCCCGGTGCGTTCGAGGAGAAGGTGCAGCTCCTGCAGAAAGAATTGGAGGACAAGAAGACGGCGGCCGGCGGCGACGCCGCGGCGATCGCTGCCGCCGAGAAGGAGTTCGAGGACGAGGTCGGCCGGTTGAAGGGGAGGGCCGCCAAGAGCGCCGGCATGCCGTTCTCGGCGGCCACCTCCGACACGAGCGAGGTGTGGCGGGCCCGGGAGAAGGGAGGGATCAACCGAAACGTCACCCGCCCGGACGCCAAGGTGACCTTCGCCTCCCCCGAGGACGAGGCGAAGTGGAAGGCCATGGGCTCGCCCGACCTGGTCGAGGGCGCCCGGCCTCGCACGAACGAAGACCGCATGGACCGGGTCCTGTCCATCGACAACCCCGGTCTGACCATGAGGAACGTGTCCCTCCTGCCCACCGGGAAGGATGCGCTGAAGCGCCGGCTGCGGACCATGTACGAGCAGGGGCCGGCGTCCCAGGGGCCCAACAGGTCCACCTTCGCCGTCTACCTGTGGCAGACGGGCGCCGACCTGCTGACCGCGCCGGTCACCCCCGGCACGCGCGCCGCCCTGTTCCGCGTGCTGGCCGAGCAACCGGGCATCACGTCGAAGGGCCGATCCGCCGACGCCCTCGGCCGTACGGGGGTCGTCTTGAGCACGACCGCCCCCGGCGACGAGTCGACCCAGGGCGACGTCGAGTTCCGCATGATCATCGATGAGAGGACGGCCGAGTTGCTCCAGATCGAAGTGAGGGACCGGCGGCCGATCGCCCTGCTGAGCCAGGCCTTCGAGCAGACAGGGTGGGCCAACCGTCTCGGGGAGCGGCCCGCAGGCTGACCCCGACACAGGTAGCGGAAACCCCGGCATGGGCCGGGGGCTCGCTCAGCAGCACATCGCAAGGCACCTGTTCGAGGCAGGACTCCAGCAGCGGAGCGACCGCCGCAGGCGTCCTCATCGCCCGCGAAGCCGGAGCCGTCGTCACCGCCATCGACGGCAGCCCCACACCATGAACGCCCGAGTCGCTATCGCCTCAGCCCCCAAGATTCTCTTTGACGCTGCGGACGGGCTGGGTGATGGTGCGGCGGACCCATTCGGCGGGGAGGACCAGCTCAAGCCGCTCCCCGCTGATCTTCCACATCCCTTCCTTCGGAAACGCAGGCAGTGGTGGAGGCGTGACCGTTGTCCGTCGTCCCATAGGTATTTGGACCGGTAGCGGGCGCGTATTCCGGCACAGACCGGAGGGGATGCGAGGCGCTTTCCTTGGGTCATCGGCCCGACGGGGGCCGGGATCACCGAATTGAAGGACTGGATGAAATGCGTCGTCACATCGCCGCTCTCGCCCTCACCATCGCCGGTTTCGCCGGAATGGCGTCCCTGTCCGCTCCCGCCCAGGCGGCTTCGCCGATCACCGTGACCGTGAGCCTCGGCGGCCTGTCGGTCACCGGTACGACCGGATCCGACCTGATCACCCTGGCCGAGGGCACCGGCGGAGTCATCAAGGTGACCGGGGCGGGCGTCACCTCCAGCGACACCGACTGCCAGCCGATCTCAGGCGGGGTCAGCTGCAAGAACGCCAGCACGATCATGGTCAACATGCGCCAGGGCGACGACATCGTCAACAACGACACCGTCAACCGGTTCACCGAGATCTTCGGCTCGGCCGGCAACGACACCCTCTGGGGCGGCAGCGGCCGCGACGTCCTCGTGGGCGGCACCGGCAACGACTTCCTGAACGGCCGTGGCGGCAACGACACGACCGACGGCGGCGCCGACACCGACACGTGCACCGGCGAGACCGAGGAGAACTGCGAGTTCTGACCCACCGGCCTCGCGGAGGGAGGCCGGTGGCGGGCCGGGCGTCCGATGGGACGCCCGGCCTTCTCACATCCAGCCCACCGGCAGCACGGCCGCCGGTCGGTCGAAGGTGAGTCAGCTCTGACTGAGATCCGGATGTGGTTCTGGGGGCGACGTGACCGCGCGCAGCTCGGCGGCCACCTCGGCGATCAAGTCGGTCAATGAGGCGTCGCTGCCGGGCGCGACCCAGCGCGCGAACGCCACCCGGAAAACCGTGACGCCCGACTCGGTGGCCAGGGTGGCCGCGGTCTCGCCGACGCCCCTGGCGCGCAGGGCGGCGGAGACCGCTGCCGCCAGCGAGCCCATCTTGCGGAGCTCGCGCTCCTGCAACTCGGGGCTGCTGTCGATGACCGACTGGCGCACGCGAGCCAGGTCGAGACGGTCAGTGAAGATCTCGTCCGCCACTCGCCGGAAGGCGGCGACAACCGTCTCGAAAGGGGCGGCGTCCGTCTCGGCGACCGCCTTGATCAGGACCTCCTCCAGCAGTTTGCCGCCGCTGAAGAGGGCCTCGCGCTTGTCGCCGAAGAGCCGGTAGAACGTGCGTTTGTCGAGGCCGGCACGGGCCGCGATGTCGGTGACCGTGGTCTGTTCGAAGCCGCGCTTGTGGAACAGCTCCAAGGCGGCCGCCTCCAAGCGGCCGCGCGCGTCCGGTTGCCAGCGGGCCATGCCGACGATGCTATCCGATGTCACATGGCGACATATCGCTCGGCGAAAACGTGTCGCATGGTGACATCACGGGTGTACGGTGATGTCACAAGATGACATTGGTCCTTGGGAAGGAACCACGATGCAGGTATTCGTCACCGGCGCCTCCGGCCACCTCGGCTCCGCGGTCCTGCCGGAACTGCTCTCCGCCGGGCACCAGGTCGTCGGCCTCGCCCGCTCCGACGCGTCGGCCGCCGTGATCGAGAAGCTCGGCGCCCAGGTGCGCCGCGGCGACTTGTCCGACCTCGACGTGCTGCGCGAGGAGGCGGCCGCCTCCGACGGCGTGATCCACCTCGCGTTCCGCCACGACCTCATGCTGACCGGCGACATGGCCGGCGCCGCCGAGGCCGACCTGGTCGCCCTCAAAGCGCTTGCCGACGGTCTGGACGGCTCCGGCAAGCCGCTGGTCAGCACGAGCGGGACGGCCATGCTCGTGATGGGCGGCGTCGTCGGCCGCCCTGGCACCGAACGGGACGTGTTCTCAGGCGGCTACCGGATCGACGCGGAGAACTTCGTGGCCGACCTCGCCTCGCGCGGCGTGCGCTCCTCGATCGTCCGGCTTTCGCCCACGGTGCACAGCTCACTCGACCACCACGGCTTCATCACAGCCATCATTGCCGCCGCCCGGCGCAACGGGTACGCCGCATACGTCGGCGAGGGCGCCAACCGGTGGCCGGCCGTGCACACGCTCGACGCGGCCCACCTCTACCGGCTCGCCTTTGAGAAGGCACCGGCCGGCTCGCGCCTGCACGGGGTCGCCGACGAGGGCGTCCCGTTCGCCGATATCGCCGCCGCCATCGGCCGCAACCTGGGCATCCCGGTCCGGAGCATCAGCCCCGAGGAGGCGGGCGACTACTTCGGCTTCCTCGGGTCGTTCGCGCAGTTGGACAACCCGGCGTCGGCCGCGATCACCCGCGAACTGCTCGGCTGGACTCCGGCCCACCCCGGCCTGATCGCCGATCTGGACGAGGAGCACTACTTCCAGGCATGAACGACAAGCGGCGGCCCGGAACTTGTTCCCGGCCGCCGTTTCGGTCCATCGGGACTCGGGACGAGCCGAGTTGCTCGGCTGCACGAGTAGGTCACCGTGTGCACGACCCCCTGGCAATGACACATGGCTCAGGAGGGGCGGCCGAGTGCCCGTTCGTTATTGACGGCCTGCGCCACCGCATCCGCCGCGGCCTCTCCGGACCGCACCGCGCCATCGATGTAGCCATACCAGCGTGGCGAGGTTTCCGCTCCCGCCCAGTGGATGCGGCCCGTTGGAGCGCGCATCGCCGAGCCGAGTTGGGTCCACGCGCCTGGCGGGAACACCGCTGAGTAGGCGCCGCGGGTGAATGCTTCCTCGTTCCAGTTGCGCTCGACGAAGCTCATTGGCGTGGTGGCCGGTGGCCCGAACAGGCGGCCAAGTGCGTCAAGGACGGTGGTCCGGCGGTCTCCGGGGGAGCGGGTGGCGAGCTCTCGGGCGGGTGCGCCGTTGACGAAGGTGATCAGCACGCCGCGGCGGCCAGATCGGGGGCTGCTGTCCACGGTCATGGTGATCGGGCCGTGGAGGCTGAGGGACGCGCCGTTCAGGCCGGCCTGCCTCCAGAACGGTTCTGGGTAGCCGGAGACGTACTTGATCACACTGCCCATGGGGAGTCGTTGCAGCAGGTTGTCGCGCGACGCCGGAAGCGGTGGCTGGTAGGTGATCCGGGCGGCGAGCGGGGGAGGAACCGCGACCACCGCGTGCCGCGCCCGCCATGTGGTTCCGTCCTCGACGGTGACCGCGACACCGGAGTCGTTCTGCTCGATTCGGCGGACCGGTGCGTTCAGCCGGATCGCGCTGCCCAGCCGGTCGGCGAGCCTGATGGCCAGGCCGTATGCTCCGCCGTCCAACCAGTCTTGCTGCGCGCCTCCTTCGAAGTCGGTCACCGCCGCCAGGCCGCCGGCGGCCTTCACGTAGAACAGTGCGTGCAACAGCGACAGCTCGCTCGGTTCACAGGCCCAGATCGCCCGGCAGGCAAGGACGAGGAACCGTCGCCCGCCCCGGGTCTTCATCGTGCGGTTGATCCACGACTCCATGGTTCGCCCATCGAGCGCGGCTGCGTTCGGGCTGCGCCACGGGGCGTCGGCATCGACGCTGCGGGCGAGCCGGTCGAGGAGGAAGTGGGCACGCGCCACATCCGCGAGAGTCGCCGGGCCGAGTCTCGGCACCATGCCGCGAAACCGGCGCAGCCGTCCGGCCGAGGTCTCGAATACGCTCGCGCCTACAGTGTGCGCCGGGACTGTATCCACGCCGAACTCGTCGGCCAGCGCGTATATCCGGTCTTGGCCCGGTCCGATGAACTGGCCACCGAGGTCGACGATCTCGCCGCCGACCTCGATGCCGGCCGTGCGGCCACCGACCTGGTCGCAGGCCTCGACGAGAAGGACTTCAGCCCCGTGACGACGGAGGCGGTTCGCGCACACAAGGCCGGCCATACCGGCCCCGACCACGACGACGTCAACGTCGCGATGCTGGTGGGACATCTGATCTCCTGGGTGTGTCGGGCGTATCCGCGACATGCGCGAACACGCCGGCGCACCCACCAACCACCACGGCGCCGACTTCTGGGATTCACTTGTGTCCGCAGAGCATTCCCGGCGCGCCGCCGCGGTGTCAACCAGTGCGAGCCCATGCCGCGCCCCATCGCATCGCTCGCCCGCCGACACGCGCCAACAAGGTCTATGGCGCCAACTGTCTGCCTTTTGCTCGCTCGGCGACGTACCGGACCTCGAACCCGCTCGGGATGCCCGTGGGCGCGAGCTTGGCGTGCCATGATCGGTTGCGATGAGCAGCGGTGAGGACTCTGGTCCCGTTCTGGATGAGGCACGCCGGCACCACCTGAATCACGTGAACGGCGTGCTTCGTCGCCCTGGCATGTACGGCACGGATGAGGTTGCGGAACTGCTTCTGCTGGAGGCGATGGCGGCCCTGGACGGGGCTCTGGAGCGGTGGCGGGCGGAGCGCGATCGGCTATGCGAACGCGACGCGTTCACCGCGACGGGGGTCATGGGCGCCTACAGGGACATCCTTCCCGCCGACGCCTTGCGCGATGCCACGGCCTCCGTCTACGCCGAGATCGCTCATCGTCTCGGCTGGCTGGAGCCGGATCGGACGCTGTCGGCGGCGGAGTT
Organism: Microbispora sp. NPDC049125; assembly: GCF_040802045.1. Classification (NCBI taxonomy): domain Bacteria; kingdom Bacillati; phylum Actinomycetota; class Actinomycetes; order Streptosporangiales; family Streptosporangiaceae; genus Microbispora; species Microbispora sp. NPDC049125. The sequence continues at coordinate 63,972 of NZ_JBEZDW010000002.1, forward strand.
CCGGCAGTTGAGCGCCGGCATCGGCGGGTGGGTGACGCAGGACCGCACGCTGTCCGAGGTGATCGAGACGTTCGGACCTCCGTCGCTGTGGATCGGCGGAACCAACCAGTTCTGCTCCAAGACCCTCGCCTACGTCACCGCCGATCGCGACGACGACTTGGTATGCATTCACCTGTGGAACGCCTTCGCGGACACCGCACCCGAGGACGGTTTGCGGGGCGTCCACCCCGAGCCGGTGGTGCTCGCCGTACGTCACCGGCCAGGCCCTTTCCCCGGCGCCTTCTCGTTCACGCCCGAGGGCCTGCGCCGTAGGCCCGCCGCCGACGAGCTCCGGTCAGCCGTCTGGATCTTCCACGGTGACCGCGCCCGGCACGCCTCCGGCGTGTTCGACACGCTGGCCGCCGGACTCGCCTGGGCAGCCGAGCACCAGGTGACCGGGATCCTGTCCGAATACCCTCACGGCGGCGCCTACGACGTCGCAGTCAGCGAAGGCCGCTTCACACCCTCGAAAGCGCACCATGGCACCGCCGATCACGTCGCCGGCTTCAGCCCGGGGTTACGGCATATCCACCTGAGCGGCGGCCGTCCAGACCGGTAGACGTCCACTCAAGCCGCAGGTCGCGCTCGTGTCACGATCCGCTCGGCCGTTGCGGCGGCGTGTGCCCCGTATCGGCCGCTCGGCCTGACGCAGCCGATCCCACCACTCTCGGTATCCCGCGCCACCGGCAGCAGCCGCACCGCTTTCCCGCCATCGGCCACCGCCGACCGCGACAGGCCTGGTGGCTGGGCACCGCGTGGCGCCTTCTCTGCCGCATCCTTCGCCGGTCTCGGTCATTTGCCACGGTTTGATCAACTTTCCGGTGGCTCGGCAAGGTTGACGTTTCGACTGCAGCACCCTGATGAGATGGCCATGCGTCGTTACCGTTTCGGCAGGATCGCCGCCCTGGTCGCAGTCGGCTACCTCGCCGTAGTCGCCGCGCTGGGCGCCTTCGCGCTGACCGCCGCACAGGGTGACCTCCTCTGGAAGGTCGTCACCCACGACTCCGGCATGGACTGGTTTTCCGGCTCCGGCGAAGAAACCCTCACCGTCCCGTGGGGGCTTGCGGTCGTCCTGATCCTCATCGGAGCGCTTCAGGCGTGGGCCCTTTGGCAGGTGCTGCGCGGGCGCGCCAGGGGCGAGCTGACACCCCGGGGCAGGAAGGTCGGGCTGCTCCGGCTCGCCCTGTATGTCATCGTCGGCTACGGCCTGATCGGCGTCGCCGCCGTCCCGCTGGTCCAGACATGGAAGATCTACTGGGTCTGGTCAGTGATGGAAGTCGCCTCCGGTTGCGTGCAACTGGCCATCGTCTGGCTGTTCTTCCTGGTGCTCCGGGACACCGTCTCCCGCCGGCTACGGCTGTTCTCCCTCGTCGCCGGGACCTTCGCCGTCGCGAGCAGCCTCGGAGAGGAGATCGCCGGCCTCTTCGACCTGCATTCCGCCATGCAGATCTTGCCCCTGGCCGGAGGGTACGGCTACGTCTGGCTGGCGTGGTCGGTGTCGATCCTCATCGCCCAGGCCAAGGATCCCCGCTGGAGCGCGGCGACCGTCCGGACAGGTGTCATCGCGCAGGTGATCTCCGTTCTCCAGCCTCACGGGATGGTCAGGTTGGGCGACGGTGGGTTCCCCGACATCCTCACGGTCTACACGCTCCTCGGTGCCGTCAGCGTGTTCAGGCTGGTGTGGGATGCCAGGACCGCTCACGAGCTGGCGGCTCCCCTTCCCCAGCCGGACGCGGGACACGTGCCGGTCCGGGCGGCGGCCAGGTGGTGGCCGTTGGCCGCCGTGGCGGTCGCGCTGCCGCTGATCCCCGCCGCCGTCAACCTCGCGTACGGCAAGTACCTCTGGATCGGCCCCGGAGGCGTGATCGAGGAGCTCGTCCGCGTGTACGGGGGCGGCGGGAACGTCCTGGCCTGGTTCGCCCTGGACGTCTTCGTCGGCGTCGGCGGCCCCGCGCTGCTGATCCTTGCCGCTGTGCTGCGCCGGACCCGCCGTTCCCTGCGGTTCACGACGCTGACGCTGATCATCGCCGCGGCCGTGGGGTTCGCCGGCGCGCTTACGGCGACGCCCGTGCCGGAGGACTTCGGCGGTTTCTACGAAGGCACACAGATCTATCCGGAGAGCCTGTTCACTCAGGAGCACGGCATCTCACCGGCGTGGTACAGCGCGGCCTTGCTCGCCTCCGCCCTGCTCCTGTCGTTCCTGTACCCGACTCCGCCGGCCCGGCGCGCACGCCGCCGTACGCTCCTCCTGGCCCAGGTCGCCACACTGGTCGCGCTCGCGTTCGTGCCCGTGGCGGACCTGGCCACCGGCACGGTGACCACGGCCGGAGACTGCGCCCCACGCGAGGCCTGGACGGGCGAGCCCGAGGGGCCGACGCTCACCCGGGACCAGCGACTCGTGTGCTCCCTCCGGCAGGCAAACGTGATCAAACTCGCCGCCGCCACGCCTGACGACATGGTCCTCGCCCACGCCCGCTGGCTGTGCGGCGTCTACACCCGCAACGATCCCCAGGAGGTCGCCCGGCTTCGGGCGACGCAGGGACTGACGCGCGACGCCCTGACCTACCCGCTCGCGGAGATCTGCCCCGGCGCCGGCGCCGTGGTCAGGGCCGCGACCGCCAAAGCGGACCGGGAGGCGCAGGAGTGGGAGGCGGACGCGCAGCGCATGTGCGATTCGAGCCCGCCCCACCGCCCGCTCGTCGAACCGGTGAAGGCGATCCGCATGAAGGAACCCCAGTGGACGGACTACGGGGTCGTGGAGACGTACGAGCCGGCCGAGGACGGCGGGGACCCGTACGAGGACGGCCTGCTCGGCAAGGCTCAAGACGATGACCTGGTGGCCGCCCTCCCCGGCCACCTGATGATCCTGACGCACTCCGATTACAAACTCTGCGTCACCCTGGAGACCTACACCCGCCGCCCGCCGGTGGAGACCAAGGGCTGGGACCACGTCGCCGAGGTGGGGTACGAAAGCCCCACCGGTGAGATCGTGCTCAGGGACAATCTGAGCGGAACCGAATTTCCCGACCTGTCACTCAACGGCAGGGCGGGTCACTACCGGATCCGCGTGCACTACGACTGGTTCGAGTGGAAGGGATCGCAAGGGAATGGCCAACGTCTGCTGATCATGGCGTTCCCCGGGAAGGGCGACAAGCCGGTCACGTACCGCAAGACGGCTCAGCGGTGACAGCCGCCGGGGTGGCCGGCTTGACCTTGACACAGTGACAGGGCCTTCACTGTGGCCAAGGAGGTGATCCCGGTGACCATGCCGAAACAGGACACGAACACGATGCCGGCTCTCCAGGGGCTGGAGGACAGCCGCTCGTCGGTGCGGCTGCAGGCGGCGCTGGCGCTCGGCACGACCCCGGACCCGCGGGCCGTCGACACGCTGATCGAACGATGCGCGATCGAGCCCGATTTCTACGTGCGCGACATGCTTACGTGGGCACTCACCCGTCACCCGGCGTCCACGACGGTCCCGAAGCTCGTCGACGAGCTCAGCTCGGAGCGTGCGCAGGCACGAAGCCAGGCGTTGCACACGCTGTCCAAGATCGGTGATCGGCGGGCTTGGCCGGCGATCACGCAGGCGCTTCTGACCGACGCCGACGACGAGGTGGCGCGGAGCGCCTGGCGAGCGGCGGTCGTACTCGTGCCCGAAGGTGAACAACCCGCGCTGGCCGGAGTGCTGGCGACACAGCTCGGGCGCGGCGAGCGTGAGACGCATCTGAGCCTGAGCCGGGCGCTGATCGCGCTCGGTGAGGTGGTCATGCCGATCTTGAGCGCCGCGATGACGGATCCCGACCCTCGCGTGCGCCGGCACGCGATCGCCACGGAACGGCTGTCGCACGACCCCGATGCAGGATTCGAGTTCGCGATCGAGGAGGCTAAGCGGATCGTAGCGCTCGGTACGACCGGCCAGGAGGCGTGACAGGCAGTGTTGATCGGTGATGTGGCACGACGGTCCGGGGTCAGCGCCCGCATGCTCAGGCATTACGAGTCCCTCGGCCTGGTGCGGCCGACGGGCCGTACCGGGTCCGGCTACCGGGAGTACTCCAGCGAGGACATCCGGCGGATCTTCCATATCGAGAGCCTGCGGTCCTTGGGGCTGTCGCTGCGTGAGGTCGGGCGCGCGCTCGACGATCCCGGCTTCACGCCCTCGGAGCTCGTCGACGACCTCATCCGCCAGACGCGAGAACGCATCGCCGCCGAGACGGAGCTGCTCACGCGGCTCCGCCGGATCGATGCCGCGGACCCCGCTGACTGGGAGGACGTCCTCCAGGTCGTCGCCCTCCTCCAGGCCCTGGGGGCGGAGAGCGCAGGGAAGCGCCAGCGCGCGGCCCTGGCCTCAGCGGGACAGGTGCCGGTGGAGGCACTGGTCGAGGCGGCGCTGAGCGAGACCGACCCGAACGTCGCCGGAGCCCTTCGATGGGCTCTGGCGCAATCGGGCGAAGGCGGATTGGCGCTGCTGGCGGAGGGCCTCGGCTCCCCGGCGGCCGAGGTGCGCGAACGCGCCGTCCAGTCCATCGCCGAGATTCCGGACGGTGAGGCGACCGCACTGCTGCGGGACGCCCTCACGAACTCCGACATCGTGGTCCGCAGGTGTGCGGCTCTGGCACTCGGGGCACGTGGAGTGGCCGACGCCGTCCCGACACTCGTCGACATGGTCGTCGAGGGGACGAACGACGCCGACGCGGCCGACGCGCTGAGCGCGCTGGCGAGTGATCCCGCGTTGGCGGATCAGATCGCCACCAGGCTCGCCAGCTTCTTCGCCCACGGCGGCATCGACTCGTCCGTACGCCGGCGGCTGACACAGGCGCTCGCGGACATCCCGGGGATCACGGCGTCACGTGCCCTGACGGATCTGTCACATGACGAGGACCGTGCCGTCGCGCTTACCGCTGCATACGTTCTCAAACTGCGCAACGCTCGCTAGCCGCTGCATACCGTGAGGATCAGCTTTTATCGGTCACCGCCGGAACGGTCACGGCAGCCCCGAGCACCCCGCCTGTACCTTGTCTCACCGCCTCGCGGCACACGCGTACCACCTCGGAGGGACGCACGTAAGGCGCCGTCGTGCGACGGATCGCATGTCAGGCGGTGTGTACGCCTGTACGGGACGCCTGACGGACAGGCTGACAACACGCTCATGTTGTGGACAGCTTGAGTGATCCGAAACTGTGGTCTCCGACGCAAGAAATCCCCCCAGCGTCCGAAACCCCAGGAGAACCGATGAAGCTGCCTTCATGCGCTGCCGCCTTCGTGGCGGCAGGCGTGCTCGCTTCCTTAACCGGAGTGTCCGGGATGTCGGCGGCGTACGCAACCGATGCCCGGGCCCTGTCCGCTGCGCGACCGAGCGTGAACATGGAAGCCACCGTCAAGGCGGCCCAGATCGACCCGCGGCGGTCTGGCGACGAGCTGACCCCGGGCGCCAAGGCCAGCGTGCTCCTCGTCGAGCAGGCCCTGCGCGACCGGCACCTGCTGGACGCGAAGTGGGTGGACGGCTACTTCGGCACCACGACGGTCACCGCCTTCGCGAAGTATCAGAAGTCGCTCGGCTTCACCGGTCTCGCCGCCAACGGCCTGCCGGGCAAGGCGTCGCTCACCAAGCTCGGAGCCGGCCGCTTCGGGGTCACCCACGTCATCGGCCCGGGTGCACGGGTGTCCGCCGGCGGCTTCGTCGTCGACACCCGCACGCGGAGCATGCTGACCGAGGCGGAGCGGCTGCTCGGCCGCCCCCTCGTGCTGCTGCAGGGTTCGTACAACCCCGGCGGCGACCCCACGTCCGCGGGCACCCACGACGGCGGCGGCGTCGTCGACATCTCGGTCAAGGGGATGAGTTCCGCCACCCGAACCGCGGTCGCCCGCGCGTTGCGCCGCGTCGGCTTCGCCGCATGGGTGCGCAGCCCCGACCAGGCCGACTGGCCGTGGCACATCCACGCCGCCGCCATCAACGACACCGACCTCTCCAGCCAGGCCCAGCACCAGATCGGCGACTACTACCTCGGCCTGAACGGGCTCTCCGGCCGCGGCGCCGACGACGGCCCGAAGGTGACCATCCGCACCTGGGAGGAGTACCAGCGCCGCTGACCGCGCGAAACCCGGGCCGCACCGAACCGACCATCCGAGACCCAAGCAGCACGCACACCAAGGGGAACATCATGAGAACGCTCAACAAGATCCTCGCCACGACGGCCGCCGCGATGACGCTCGGCGGGACGGCGCTCGCCACCGCCTCACCCGCCTCGGCGGCGAGCCGCAACGGCGTCTGCGAAAGCGGCGAGTTCTGTTACTACTTCAACAGCAACAACCAGGGGTCGGTCTCGGACTTCGCCGGATCGGTCGCCGACTACGGCACCAAGCAGCCCTCC